>JASHUO010000202.1 GCA_030039975.1 Alphaproteobacteria bacterium | reverse complement strand
TCGAGGACGGCGTCATGCGCCATCAGCGCCGCTTCCACCTCGGCCGGCGAGACATAGATGCCGCCGACCTTGAGCATGTCGTCGGTGCGGCCGCAATAGACGAAATAGCCCTCGTCATCCCTGAGGTACTTGTCGCCGCTCCGCGTCCATTCGCCCATGAAAGTCTGGCGCGAGCGCTCGCGCTGGTTCCAATAGCCCACGGCAGCGGTCGGCCCTTTGACCTGAAGCTCGCCGATCTCGCCTTCGGCCACGGCATGGCCGTCATCATCGACGAGGCGGATCTCGTAGCCGGGTACCGGCTTCCCCGTGGTGCCGTAGCGCACATCGCCGGGCCGGTTCGAGAGATAGACATGCAGCAACTCGGTCGAGCCGATCCCGTCGAGAATCTCGACGCCGAAATGCTGCGTCCAGCGGTTGCCGATATTGTCCGGCAGCGGCTCGGCGGCCGAGCTGCAGCGCCGCAGCGCGAGCGCCTCGCGCGGCGGCAGGTCCGGGCTCGCCAGCAGCGCCGCATAGAGCGTTGGCGCGCCATAGAAGATCGTCGCCTTGCTCGCTTTCAGCACGCGAAACACGGCGGCGGGCGTCGCGCGCTCGGCCATCAGCACCGCGGTGGCCCCGACCGCCAGCGGAAAGGTCAGCGAGTTGCCGAGCCCATAGGCGAAGAAGAGCTTCGAGGCGGAGAACACGATATCGCCCTCGGCGATGCCGAGGATCGGCTTGGCGAAGAGCTCGGCGGTCAGGATGAGATGCGAATGAAGATGAACCACGCCTTTGGGCGTGCCGGTCGAACCCGAGGAGTAGAGCCAGAAGCAGACATCGTCGGCGCAGGTTTCGGCCGCTTTGGCCCGGGGCGGCGCGGCCGCCAGCAGCTCGCCGAGGAAGGGCCGGCCGTCGACAGGCTGAGCGCCGGCGATCACCACCTGCTTCAGCGCAGGCTGCTTCGCCAGGATCGGCGCGAATCGGTCATAGAGCGCGTCGGAGACGACGAGCGTCCGCGCGCGGCTGTCCCTCAGCATGAAATCGTAATCGGCGGTGGTGAGCAGCGTGTTGACCGCGATCGGCACGATGCCCGCCTTGATCGCGCCCAGGAAGACGGTAGGGAAGTCGATGCTGTCGAGCAGCGCCAGCATGATGCGTTGCTCGGGCTCCATCCCCAGAGCGCGCAGGGCGTTGGCGGCGCGATCGACGCGCTCGGCAAGCTCGGCGTACGTGTACCGGCCACGATCGTCGATATAAGCGAGCTTGCCGCCCCGCCCCGCCTTGAGATTGCGCTCGATGAGATCGGCGGCGGCGTTGTACTCGCGCGGCAGGCTGATCTGCGGCGGCTCGCCCGCTGCGCCGTCGCCAGCCATTCTCATCCTCCCTCGTTCCACGCTCAGGGGTCGTTGCCCCTACGATCTTGCGCCATAGGTGCCGCAGGAGGAAGCTGCGCGTCAAGCACTATCGTGCATATTCATGTGGCGCGCGGCGCTATAGTGCCTAACCGGAAGGTCGCCCTGGAGAAAACGAGGGCGGCGGCGCGGGGGGCGCGCCGCCGCCGTCGCCCGGGCGGGGGACGCCGCCTGGGCGATAGGCCCGTCGGTCGGGGGAAGGGCCGCGGGCCGTATTCCACGGCGGCCGGGGAGGCGGTCGCCGGGGGGTGAAGGTGCAAGCGGCTCCCGATGGGAGCGCCGATGTATGGAATACGCCGCAAGGCAAAGGGTCATCCCCTGCCTCACGTCGAATTCATCTTGGGCCGCGTCTCGCGCGCTGCCGCGCTATCGGCCCGGATGCGCCGCCTTCCACACCGGCAGATAATCGTAAGTGGGATAGAACTCGGTGCGGTACGCGCCCCAGCCTTCCTGCTCGATCAGCCGGTTGACCTCGCGCAGCCGCGCCGGCGGCACGCGCAACGTGACGACCTGTCCGATGCCCATCATGACGTACCATGACACGATCTCGATTCCGGGCGGCGGGAAGTTCTTGTCGAACCCGGTCTCCTTCAGATGCTGCTGAATTTCGCCAAGCGTCTTCGCTTCATCGTGACGCAGGAAGATCGTCAGCATGAAAGTGTCCTGCGTGCCGCGCGGCTCGGCCGCGGTTTGGGCGACGGCCGGTCCGGCCGCGGTGAGCAGGATGATGCCAAAGCGCAAGGCCGCGGCGAGACCGCAAATCCGTTTCATCGATGCTTCTCCGTCAGGGGGTGCTCTCTCTGCGCGCGAGCTTAGAGGGAGAAGCCGGTTGGCACCTATCGCGCCACGGGTCAGCGCCGTCCGACCACCGCGGTCAGCGCGCCGCCGACCAGCGCCACGACGCCGGTGATGATGTAGACCATGGTGTCCTGGGTGTAGCGGCCGGTGAGCGTCTCGGACGCTTGATTGACCAGCGAATGCGAGCTGTTGATGCCGAAATAAAGCAGCACTACGCCGGTGATCGCGACGATGATGCCGACGACGCGAATACCACTCATGCGACAGCCTCCGCCTTGCCCATAAGGGGCCAACAGCGGTGCTGTCGGGCGCGTTCCGCCCTAAGGGGTCTCAGCCGTCAGTCGGTATGGCGGTCGCCGCACACGCCCGAGCCGCGCCACTCGCGCTCCTCGATCGGGCTCGGCTTCTTCTTTTGCTGCGGCGCACCCTCGGCGCGCCGTTCTTCCTGTGCCTGCAGCGCGCGCCCATGCTCGCGCTGTTCTGTAGGACGTCGCTTGCCCGTGCGATCGTCGTTCATCTGCGTTCCTCCTGTCGCGCTTTGCGCGCGATCTCGCGCTTTGTGCACTTGCGAACCCGGCTGGCGGCTCGCCGGGCTCACGGCTCGCCGCGCACACCCCTGTCTGGCGCCCGAAAGCGCTCCGCCTCGATGAGGTAAGATCGCGGCTGCGCGATTAACAGAGTATTAAATGCCGCAGCTTCGGACGCAATCCCTCCTTCAGGGGAGGCCGATCGCACCGGCGAGCTGGGCTTCGGAAAGATCGGTGCCGGCGAGATCGGCGCCGGTGAGATTGGCGGCGGAGAGATCGGCGCAGCGCATCACGGCGCGCGACAGATTGGCGCCGCGCATATCGACATGGCGCGCCTCGACGCGCTCGAGCAAGCTGACGATGAGTCTCCCGCCCGGCAGCACCAGCGGACCCAGATTGCTGTCGCGCAGATCGGCGTTGGTAAGCCGCGCCGCGGTAAGGTTGACGCCGCGCAGATCCGCGCGCGTCATTCGCGAGGAGCGGAAATCGGCGCCTTCGAGCTGCGCCGCTTGCAAGGCGATGCCCTCGAGCGTGAGCCCGAAGAATACCGCGCCTTTGGCACGCAGCGCCGAAAGGCATTGCCCGGAGAGCGACGGCGCCAGTCGAAGATCATAGCCGCTGAGATCGAGCGGCTCGCCCTCCGCACCTTGCGTTGCCGCCCAGCGCTCATGGCGCTGCAGCAGCGTCTCGATCGGCGCGCCGAGCTCGGTGAGCATGCGCCCGGCCGGCTTCTCCGAGAGCACGCCGGCGAAATCCGCGCCGTCGGTCTCGGTGTTATGGAAGATCGCATCGGTGAGGATGGCGTTGCGCAGGCTCGCGCCCTGAAGATTGGCGCCGGAGAGATCGGCGCCTTCGAGATTGGCGCCGTTCAAGGTCGCGTGGTGGAGATCGGCGCGCACCAGCTTGCAGCGCCGCATCACCGCATCGGTGAAGTCGGTGTGCGCGGCGATCGCGCCCGAGATGCGCGCCTGCGAGAGATCGGCATTGACGAGGCGCGCGCCTTCGAGATCGGACGACGCGGCATCGGCGATGGCGACCTCCTCGATGACGCCGATGCGCACACGATGGCCGATCCGGCCGTCGCGCAGATCGGCGTCGAAGAGGTCGGCGCCTTCGAGATCGGCGCCACGCAGCACCGCGCCGCGGAGATCGGCTCGCACCAGAACGGCGCCGCGGAGATCGGCGCGCGTGAGGTTGCAGGCGAACATCGTGGCGTTGGCGAGGTTGGTGCCGCAAAGCCGCGCGCCCGGCAGAAAGGCGGCGGTGAGATCGGCGTCGCTGAGCCGGCGCCCGGAGAGATCGAGACCCGTGAGATCGCGATAGGCGAGGAGCGCGCGCTGGCCGCCGAGCCGGGCGGAAAGATACATATCGTGCCGCCGCACGACCTCGTCGAGCTCGGCTTGCGACATCGGAAGGCGCGGGCGGGTGATCTGCCGGGTCTCGTTCGCCATGCCAGGCGACCATCCCAAAGCCGCTTTAACATCCGCTTAAGCCAAGGCGAACGCGCGCCGCGTTCGTCCTTGGCGGCGTCAGCGATTGCGCAAGGCGAACGCGGCAGCGTTCGTCCTTGGCGGCGTCAGCGATTGCGGGAGCAATCGCGAGAGCCGCACCCCTCTGACTAGCTAATTTCGGCGGGGCCTTGTACACCACTGAGGCGAGCCAACGGAAAAGCTATGCCGCCTCGTCGCGCGCTTCGCGGAACTGATCGAGCCAGGGGCCGATCCACTCGACCGCGACCTCTTCGGGAATGGTGCCGGCGCTGGCGTCGTGCAGCATGATCTCGCCGATGCGCCGCGCGCCGAGCGATTGCAGCAGCGCGTCGAAGCGCTTGCCGCCGAAGCAGAAGGTCTGGGCATAGGTGCGGTCGCCGAGCGCGATCACGCCATAGACGATGCGCGAGAGATCGGGCTTCTTCTGCTCGAGATCGGCGAAGAGGCGTTGCGCATTGTCGGGCACGTCGCCCTGGCCATAGGTCGAGCTGCAGATCAGGAATGCGCCGCCCGGCGCGAAGACAGCGGCAGTGAGCCCATCCATGACCTGGATGTCGGCGGCAACGCCTTGCGCCTTCAGCGCATCGGCGACCTCTTCGGCGACGAGCTGCGCGGTGCCGGTCATGGTCCCCACCAAGATGGTCAGCCGCTCCTCCACGGAATCTCCTCGCGCATTGCGTTCGCCGGGACTGGACGGCCCGGCCAAAGCGACTATAATGCATGCCAATCACTAGGCAAGCATTATAATACATGTCAGTGCAACGGACCGGCAGAAGGATGCAGGCGAAGGCGGAGCGCGACGCGGCCGCCGCGCCTGAGCCGCGCGAGAGCGCTCTGGGCGAGGCCGAGTATCTTCGCCTGCTCGGCGAGCGCATCCGCGAGGCGCGCGCGCGCCGCGGCATGACGCGCAAGATCCTGGCGCGGGATTCGGACGTCTCCGAGCGCTATCTCGCCCAGCTCGAAACCGGGCAGGGCAACATCTCGATCGTGCTGCTGCGCCAGATTGCGCATGCCATGGGCCTACCGCTCGGCGATCTCGTGCGCGAGGAGCCCGACCGCCCGGTCGAGCTCACCCTGTTGATCCAGACGCTGAGCCGGCTTCCGGCCAAGGAGCTGGCGCAGGCGCGCAAGCTCCTGGGCGAGACTTTCGGCGCCGCGGTGGCGAGCGAGCGGCGCCATCGCATCGCCCTCATCGGCCTGCGCGGCGCCGGCAAATCGACCTTGGGCGCGATGCTGGCGAAGGCGCTCGCCGTGCCCTTCATCGAGCTCGACCGCGAGATCGAGCGCGACAGTGGCACGCGCCTCGCCGAGGTCTTCGATCTCTATGGCCAGGGCGCCTATCGCCGCTATGAGCGCCGCGCGCTCGAAGGCGTGATCGAGCGCCACGACCGCGCCGTCATCGCCACCGGCGGCAGCATCGTCTCGGAGCCCGCGACCTTCGATCTCCTGCTCTCGGCTTGCTACACCGTCTGGCTCACCGCCGCGCCCGAAGAGCATATGAGCCGCGTCGTGGCGCAGGGCGATACCCGCCCCATGGCCGAGAACGAGCAGGCGATGGAAGATCTCCGCCGCATCCTCGCCGGCCGCAACGCGCTTTACAGCAAAGCCGATGCGCGCATCGACACCGCCGGCAAGACGGTCGAGCAGAGCTTTGCGGAGCTGATGGGGGCGGTGCGGGCTTAAGCGGCTTAGCGGCCGTTTCCGTTGTCCCGCGATCGCACGTCGATCCGCAAAGCCGCGAACGCCGGAAAGCTTTTCAGCACGGGATGCCGCAGGCCGAACCCATCGCTATCTGTCGAGGCGGGCGTATCGCATAGCCCATCTTCATCATGCGCCGGGAGCGGTCTGATCTGGAAGCTGATGAATTCCAGAGGACCGCAAGGCAG
>JASHUO010000201.1 GCA_030039975.1 Alphaproteobacteria bacterium | reverse complement strand
AAGCCGCCGCCCCAATCGCGGATGAAGGACATCTGCGCCATGATCTCGTCCTTGAGATTCCACGGCAGGATCAGCAGATAGTCCGGCCGCGTCTCAGCGATGCGCTCCGGCGGGAAGATCGGGATGTGCGTCCCCGGCAGGAAGCGCCCATGCTTGTAGGGGTTGCGGTCGACGGTGTAGTCGAGGAAATCGCTGCGGATGCCGCAATAATTGAGGAGGGTGTTGCCCTTGCCGGGCGCGCCGTAGCCGACGACGCGCTTGCCGGCGCGCTTGGCCTCGATGAGGAAGTGAAGCAGGCTGCGCTTCGTCTCGCGCACGCGCTCTTCGAAAGCGGCATAGGTCTGAAGCTCGCGCAGGCCAGCGCGGTGCTCGCGCTCGACCAGCGCCGCGACCGTCGGCAGCGTCGGCTGCGCCGCGTTGTCGGCGTGGCACACATAAAGCCGAAGCGAGCCGCCATGCGTCCACAGCTCCTCGACATCGAAGATGCGCAGCCCCTGCGCCGCCAGGATGCGCTCGGCCGTCATCAGCGAGAAATAGGAGAAGTGCTCGTGATAGATGGTGTCGAACTGATTGCCCTCGATCAGACGCAGCAGATGCGGGAATTCGAAGGTGGCGACGCCGCGCGGCTTCAGGATCACCGGCACCCCGGCGAGGAAGCCGTTGATGTCCGGCACCTGCGCCAGCACGTTGTTGCCGATCACGAGATCGGCGAGCGTATCGGTCCCGGCCAGCTCCTCAGCGAGGCTGCGGTCGAAGAACCGCGTCAGCGTCCGCACCCCCTTGGCTTCCGCCGCCTTGGCGACATTCTCGGCGGGATCGATGCCGAGAACCTCATAGCCCTTGGCGACGAAATACTGCAGGAGATAGCCGTCATTGCTGGCCAGCTCGACGATCCGGCTGCCCGGGCCGAGGCGAAAGCGCTCCGCCGCCATGTCGACATAGGCCCGCGCATGGTCGAGCCAGGCGCGCGAATAGGAGGAGAAATAGGCGTATTCGCGGAAGATCCGCTCGGGCGCGACATATTCCTTCACTTGCGCCAGCAAGCACTCGCCGCAGACCATCACCTTGAGGGGGTAGAAGGGCTCCATCGTGTCGAGCTCGGCGGCGGTCAGGAAGCTCTCGCACAGCGGCGACATGCCGAGATCGACGAAATCGTGCAACGTCCCGCCGCAGAAGCGGCAGCCGGAAGCCTGCCGGGCGGGGGTCCGCGGCTTCGCGGCGTCAGGGTGGCCGGACGGGGCAGGGGCGGGTTGCTGCGATCCCTCGAAGTTCTGTCCCTTGCCGCGCAGACGACGCGGGAAGAGCGGAAGATCAAGCGCCATACATGTCCTTTCGCAGACCTCTCCGGCCCCGCCGGAGGCATCGCGGCAAGGGAACGCCACTGTCCAGGGATTGTTCCCACCCCGGGGAAATTTCGCCGTATGCGGGAGAGCTAGGAGCCTGCTCGGCCTCGGTTTTTTGTTGCTCCCCACTTCCCGTCGTAGTTTCCTCGAAGCCCTGTCCCTGACGAGGATTTCGATGCCCACCGCCGCTCCTGCCACGCCCCCGACGATCACCAGCCTTGCCGCCGCCCTGGCCGAGGGCCGCACCAGCAGCCGCGCCCTGGTCGAGGCGGCACTGGCCCGCATCGCCGATCCCGAAGGCGAGGGGAAGCGCTGCTTTTTGAGGGTCTATGACGAGACCGCCCGGGCTGCCGCGGACGCCCAGGATCGGCTGCGCAAGGCCGGCTATGTCGCCTCGCCGCTCGCCGGGCTGCCGATCTCGATCAAGGATCTCTTCGATGTCGCCGGCGAGCGCACGCTGGCGGGTTCTACGGCGCTGCGCGATGCGCCGCCCGCCGCGAGCGACGCACCGGTGGTGGCGCGGCTGCGCACCGCCGGCGCCATCCTCATCGGCCGCACCAACATGACCGAGTTCGCGTTTTCCGGGGTCGGCATCAACCCGCATTACGGCACGCCCGGCAACCCCTATGATCGCCGCCGCATTCCCGGCGGCTCGTCCTCGGGGGCGCCGGTCTCGGTGATGGACGGCATGGCGGTGGTGGCGATCGGCACCGATACCGGCGGCTCGGTGCGCATTCCCGCCGCCTTCTGCGGCACGGTCGGCTTCAAGCCGACGCAGCGGCGCATCCCGCGCGACGGCGCCACGCCCTTGTCGGTAACGCTCGATTCCATCGGCCCGCTCGGGCGCAGCGTCGCCTGCTGCGCGATCACCGATGCCGTCCTGGCCGGTGAGCCGCCACAGGTGCCGCCCGCCGCCGAGATCGCCGGGCTGCGGCTGGGCGTGCCGCGCACCGTCGTGCTCGACGATCTCGACGCGGCGGTGGCGAGCGCCTTCGAGCAGGCCTGCTCGACGCTCTCGCGCGCCGGCGCGCGGCTCGTCGATCTGCCGCTCGCCGAGCTCGAGGACTATCGCGCGATCAACGCCAAGGGTGGTTTCTCCCCGCCCGAGGCTTATGCCTGGCATGCCGAGCTGCTGGAGCGCCGCGGCGAGGATTACGATCCGCGCGTGCGGCTGCGCATCGAGCGGGGGCGTGGCATGAGCGCTGCCGAATACGTCACCCTCTGCCGCCAGCGCGGGGATTTCATCGCCCGTATCGAAGCGCGCACCGCCGATCTCGACGCGCTCATCATGCCGACCTTGCCGCTGATCGCGCCGGAGATCACCGCCTTCGAGCACGACGATGCGTTCTGGCGGCTCAACTCGCGCATTCTGCGCAACACCGCGATCATCAACTTTCTCGATGGCTGCGCCCTCACCCTGCCCATCCACCCGCCCGGCGCCGCTCCCGTCGGCCTGATGCTGGTGGGGAAAGGCGGCACCGACCATCGGATGTTCTCCATCGGCCTTGCTCTCGAGGCGGCGATCGAGCGCGGCCGTCACAGCTGACGTCGCGCGGGCGGCGGGGGTGCCGCCGCCCGCGCGAAAGCGTCTACTGGCCGCCGGTCGGCCCGGTCGTGCTGCCGCTGGCGCGGCTGCCCGGGGCTTGCGGGCCGCTGGTGCCCGGCGGATTGGTCGAGCTGCTGGTGC
>JASHUO010000200.1 GCA_030039975.1 Alphaproteobacteria bacterium | reverse complement strand
CATCGAGGTGTTCCGCCGGCACGGCGAGGCGCGCGCCCGCGCGGTGCTCGACTATTTCGACTATGCCCGCCGCCACGATCTCTTCCTCACCTATGTCCTGATCAATCCGCAGGCCGATCGCTCCCGCGCCTGGGGCGAGCAGGAGCGCTTCCTGGTGGCGCAAGCCGTGGACGAGGATGCGGCCGGCATCACCGTGCGCGGCGCCAAGATGCTCGGCACCAGCGCGATCCTGGCAAACGAGGTCTTTGTCGCCAATATTCAGCCGCTGAAGCCGGGCGAGGAGCATCTGGCGCTGTCCTTCGCGCTGCCGCTGGCGACGCCGGGCCTCAAGATCCTGTCGCGCAAATCCTACGAGAAGGCGGCGGTGTCGCGCTTCGACAATCCGCTCTCGGCGCAATTCGACGAGAACGACGCGCTGCTCTATTTCGACGATGTGAAGGTGCCGTGGGAACGCATCTTCGTCTATCGCGACACCGATATGTGCCGGGCGCAGTTCCACGACACCTTGGCCCATGTCTTCCAGAACTATCAGTCGCAGATCCGGCTGTCGGTCAAGGCGCGCTTCCTCGCCGGCATTGCGCTGCGGCTGGCCGAGACGATCGGCACGATCAACCTGCCGAATGTGCGCGATCAGCTCGGCCGCATCGCCGCTTTGGCGGCGATGGTGGAATCGATGATGATCGGCATGGAGGCGGGCGGCTATACCGGCGAGGGCTATTTCGCGCCCAACAAGCATTTCATGTACACGGCGCAAGTGCTGACGCAGGAGATCTATCCGCAGCTCGTCGCCGGCATCCGCGAGCTCGCCGGCGGCGCCCTCATCATGCTGCCGTCATCGGTGGCGGATTGGGGCGAGGGCGAGCTGGCGGAGATCATCCGCCGCACGCAGCGCTCGCCCGCGCTGTCGCCGGAAGAGCGCGTCAAATTCCTGAAGCTCGCCTGGGATGCCGTCGGCTCGGAATTCGGCTCCCGCCACCTGCAATACGAGATGTTCTACGCCGGCGCCCCTTTCGTCACCCGCGGCCACAGCTTCCGCACCTATGACTGGGCGCGCGCCACCGGGCTCGTCGACGGGTTGCTGGGAAGCTATGGGATGAACGGCTAAATCGGTCGGCTATTTCCAACGATGGCGATCCCTTCACCGGCCTGGGCGTGCTGAGGCAGGAGGGGGTGGCGCGCGTCGCCGACGATCATTGCCCGTCATGGGTCGTCTTCTTCCTCCTCTTCGATCTCGGCCAGATCGTCGTCTTGGTTCTCCTCGATCTGCGCCGCCCGGTCATCCGTCCTCCATGTAACCTTGCCATGCTTGGTGCGGATGCTGATCTCGTCCCAACCATCGTCCATGAGGGCGTCTTCCAATGCCTGGCACATCTCGCGGATTTCGAGCATCTCCTTCTTCCAGTCTGTGTCGGTCAGGGCTTTCCTCCTAAGCTCGATCCCCTCGGGCCTGCGCATCAGCCCGCTTCCAGAACCTCGCCAGCTTCTTCTCGTTGGGCGCGAGTTGCCGGCGGATCGCGTTGGTGTGGGTCTTGAAGTTATAGCTGGTGCCGAAGCTCTCAAAGAGAGGCAGAAGGGCGCAGCGACAAATGTAACACCGTTGGCAAGGAAAGCAGGCAGCGATACATGCGGGAAGAAGAGAGGAAAGGTAGCGGGCCGCTTTCCTAGGATGCTCGCCACCCTCACCGCAGTCTTACCCTGACGCTCGCCGAGCCCGGCTTCTTCGACGTCAAGACCGTTGGCTTGGCGGGCGATGCCAGGCAATTTATCAATCATTTACCTTCGGCTCAGTAATCTGGCCGTGAGCAAGCAATCTCGGGCGAATACGTGGCGATACACGCTTCTCGGGGCAGCTACGACTATAGCGCCGATCCGATATTGGGAGCGGCGCTCGGCTATTGGCGCGCGAAGCGCGGAAAGCGCTTTATGCCGGCGCGCCGCGACATTGACCCCGTGGAAGTGCCGACGCTTCTGCCGAACTTGCAATTGATCGAGATTGTTGATGGTCGCTACCGCTTTCGCCTTGTCGGCTCGGAGCTCGTCAATGCCTATGGCTCCGACTACACCCGGCAATACGCGGACGAATTTTTCGAGGGCGCGCGGGCGCGGAATATCCTTGAAGTTTATGAGATCGTGAAAGTCACGCGACAGCCGGCATTCATGCGCAGCCGCTACGAGACGCCCCGCGGCCTAACTCTTGTCGCCAATCGGCTTTACCTTCCGCTCTCGGCGGATAGTCTTGACGTGAATATGATCCTCGGCGCTCTCACCTTTGAATTCGCGGCTGTCGCCTCGATTGCAGGCGCATGGGGCGGGGCTGCGCGCCTCGCCGGCTCGGATATCGAAATGGTCGACGCAAATTAAGCGCCGTCTTGGCCTGCGCCAGATCATTCGATCTACTGGTCTAGCGGATATTCACCTTCGATCCTGGTCCATAACGCGCGACGATCATCATGCGCGTTGCTGCACGATTATTGGGCCGCGCTTCAGCAATCATTTACTCAGCCAAGGTAGCCTATATGTTGGGCACATCCGTGGGTGCGAATGTCGCCGATGCAGGACGAGACGAAATACGACTATCGAGCCGATCCGGTCCTCGCCGAGGCGCTTGCCTACTGGCAGTCGAAGCGGGCGGGCCGGTCTATGCCGGCGCGCCGAGACATTGATCCCATCGAAATCCCGAAGCTTTTGCCGCATATCGAGCTTGTCCAGATCATGCCCGATGGTCGATCTCGATATCGCGTGGTCGGCACGACCCTGGTCAATGCCTTCGGTCGCGACTACACCAGAAATTACGCTGATGAGCTGTTTGATGGTCCGCGCGGAGAAACCATTGTCGCCCAGCACCGGACCGTCTGCATCGCGGCGCAGCCGATCTTCACGCGCAGCCGCTACCTGACCGAGAAACGGACGGACCTCATCGCCAACCGGCTATCCCTCCCGCTGTCCGACAATGACCTCGACGTAAACATGATCCTTGCCGTCCTGACGCTCCAGTACGGCTACGCGCCGATCGCAGGAGAATGGGGCGCCGCGCATTTTACCGCCGCCGATGTCGAGATCGTTCCGCCCCTATGACCGGGCGCGGGCACCCGGCCCCGCCGACCAGCCCGCTCGGCAGCTACGGTGCGGAGCCCTCACCACCCGGCGGCGGCGAGGAAATCGTCCCCGGCAATCAGCAGTAAAATCACCATCAACCACAGCGCCAGCGCGGCCAGCACGGCGAAGGGTATGCGGCGGTAGAGCAACTCTCCCATCAGTGCCCACCATCGGTCGTATGGCGCCCGTTTTCCGCGTATTCGCGTTGTTGTCAGGCACCCTGGGCGACAACGGCCAAGGACGCGAATGGTTCCGCGGCCGATGGCGGCTCAATCCGGATAGCCCGCCTGCGCCGGCCGTGACAGCATGGCCCAGAGGTCAGCTCCGGAGGCTTCCCATGTCCGGCAAGAGCGGCGCCCTGCCGATCGTCCTGGCTCTCGGCCTTCTCACGGCGAGCGCTTCCGGTCAGGCGCCGCCCGACCAGCCGCCGCCCTCCGGGCATCGCGCCGCGGCAGAAACCCTCAAAGAGCGTCTCAGCGACAAGGCCAGCGACGAGCAGCGCGTCGACAACTGCAAAGTCCCCAAAGACCGCCGCGGCCCCAAACCGCGACCCGGCTGCCCGCAGGACGAAGCCAACCGCACAAACCCGCCGCGTTGAGGGCGGCGGCTGCGATCCCTGGCTGAGTTCCCGCCTTTCCTGCGAAAGCGGGAATCCAGAGCCACGCGCTCCGCACATCGGGGCTGAAGCATCCTGGATGCCCGCTTTCGCGGGCAAGGCGAAGATCTCCCGTCGACGTGTGTTTAGTCTACCGCTTCATCGATGGGAGCTATTTCCGTGGGATCACTTCGGGTGGCGCTGCATCAGCGCGCGGGCGGCTTCTGCCCAGCGATGCGCGATGGCGGGGCGCGCGCCATCGGTGGAGCTCAAACTGTCGCGCGTGATCGAGAGGTCGTTGAAGCGGCTCCGCAGCTCATCGTCGGTCAGATGGGCGTAGGCCTCGCTGGCGCGGCGATCGATCTCAGCTTCGACATCGAGCGCGTCGCGGCGCAGGCTCATGAAGTACCGGTCGGCGTCCGCTTTCTCCCTTTCGGTATCGGCATAGGCGCCGTCCGCGCGATCGTGCAGCGCGCCGGCGAGCCGCCAGAGATCGTCATTGGTGAGCCGCGGGTAGAGTTCAGCGCGGCTGCCGAGTCGCGTGACCTCAGCTTCGGACACGGAGAGATCACCGTCGCGGGCGAGGTCGCGCGCGAGTTCGGGGATCGTGGAGTTCCCGTATTTGTGATTGTCGCCCATCGTCGCGCCGTCATCATCAGGTTGAAGCCGTCGGCATTTCATCTGTGGTGGCCGCGCTGGTGGCGCTGTGATGCCGGTCACTATCGCTTTACGGGCGCCCGCCGCCTCGTGGATCTGCCTCTCGGCGACGCCGATCGATCTTGCTCGACGGATCGCCGTCGACAAGCTGATGATCCGCGCGCAGTATAGCTTCGCCGAGATCGGCGAGCTGGGCCCCGCTCGTATGGTCGATCGCTTCCTCGACGGCTTGCCCGCGCCGGGATTGCGGTAGATCAATGCGAGACGCACCGGGGCGCGCTCGACTTTCGGATCGTTATCAGAAACTGGAGGCAAGAGATGAGCGACATTGAGGCCGCGCCGACGCCGACCCCGCGCCGGCGCAAAGCCGCGACAGCGGCCGCCGCCGAGCCAAGCCTGTCGACCGAGCCGAGCATGCCGGCCGAGATGAGCGCGTCCGCCGAGGCGAGCGCACCGACGATGGCGGCCGGCAGTCAGGTGATGGGGCAGTGGCTGAGCGGCATGACGGAACTGTCACAAGAGATCGCGCGCTTCACCCAGCAGCGGCTGCAAGAGGATGCCGAGGCATGGATGCGGCTTGCTTCCTGCCGGAGCGTCGAAGAGGCCTTCGCCTGTCAGCAGCACTTCGCCGAAACGGCGATGAAGCAATATTTCGACGAAGCGACCAGGCTGCAGCAATTGCTCGCCGGGTTGGCGAGCTGGCCCGGCTCGGCCCCACCGTCCAGCCGCGTTGCCGCCTGAGGCAGGCCACTCGGCGGGTGTAAGGTTACGCCCGCGGCAGAAAATATAGGGTCACCACGGAGGACACGGAGATTAGGCGTTTGGCGCGCGAAGCGCGCCATTCTTCCCTTCTCCGTGATCTCCGTGCCTCCGTGGTGCATCCTCCTGCGATAGCCCCGGAGCGCGCCGCTGCCGGTGTGGCAGCCTCGGCTGGCTACTTCTTCTCCGCCGCGTCTTCCTCGGCCTCGGCCTTGCGCAGCTTTGCCACCGGCATCTGCAGGAATTTGGCGAACCCATAGACGGTCATGTCGTCCTGGTCCCAGCAGACATAGCCGCGGCAATCCTTGGGCCGCGCCTCATAGACGGTGCAGCTACGATCGGCCGCCAGGAACTGGCAGGTCCGATCGGCATCCTTGATGCGCTTCTTGCCGCGGCGGGTCACTTCGACGATGTGCTTGGCCTCGAATTGCGCGGGGGTGAGGCCGAGATGCTTGGCGAGGCGGCGGATATCGTGGCCGGTCACTTCGACATATCCCGCCATCCGGCAGCAGAGGGCGGGGCATTTGAGGCAGTCGAGAGGCTTTTGCGCAGTCACAGGAGCACTCGCTTGTGAGGCCGTCGTCACCCGGCTTGGGGGCGGCTCTCGTCGTAATAATGGATCTCGAGGAGCAGGCAGCCGCCGTCTGATTTGAACGGGCCGTGGCGGATGCCCGGCGGCCGGCAGGCATAGGTTGGCGCCTCGAAGCCTTGGCCGCCTTTACCCGCCGCGTCGTTGCCGACGGTGAGATCGCCCGAGATCAGGTAGACCTCTTCCCAGTGATCGTGGACGAAAGGCGCCGTGGTGTAGACGCCGGGCGCAAAGCGCAACAGCCGCGTGCGGCTGCCGCTTTTGCGCTGCTCGTCGAGATCGCTCGCCAGGATCTTCTGCTGGATGCCCGGCGGATACCCTTCGGGCGTAGCCCAGCCCGCGCTCATGTCCAGCCGATGGAATTCAAGGTGAGGCTTGTTCATGGGTATCAGCATCTCCAGCGCCCTACTATAGCAGTTTCATGAATTCGGGCGAGCGACGACGCACGATGAAGGCGCGTCGATTGGTGGCGGCGCTCACCCGCCTCCGCTAGGCTGCCGGCGAGCCAGAGACGGGAGGTTGCCGATGAAAGCCGTCGCCTTTTACCGCCCGCTGCCGATCGAC
>JASHUO010000199.1 GCA_030039975.1 Alphaproteobacteria bacterium | reverse complement strand
GAGACGGAGATGGCATCGCCGGTCGAGGCCAAGACGATGAGCCGATCGCCGGCCAGGACGGGACCCGACCACCGCATCGGGTCGCTCTGGTCCTCGGGATCCTTATAGCGCGGCAACTCGGTCGACCAGCGCACGCGGCCATCCGCCCGCATCAGGCAGAGCAGATCGTCGTCATTGGCCAGCACGTAGAGGTAGTCGCCGGCGACCCACGGGCCATGCGTGCCGCCGACATCCTGTTCCCAGACGCGGTCGCCGGTGCGCAGGTCGATCGCGACCATGCGGCCGCCATGGCTCACGGCGTAGACGCGGCCGCGATCGATCACCGGCCGGCCGCGGATATCGGCGAGGGTCGAGAGCGCGCCGAGCGGCCGCGCCGTCGCGAGATTCTCCGACCAGAGCGGGCGGCCGTTCTCGGCCCTGAGCGCGAAGAGCTCGCCCGAGCTGTAGGGCACGATGACGATGTCGCCCTCGACCGCCGGGCTGGCCGCGCCGAGCAGGCCCGCCGTCTCGGGCAGCCCGTTATGTGTCCACAGGCGATGGCCATCCGTCGTCGACAGCACCTGGAGCTGGTTTTCGACGGTGACGGCGAAGACGCGCCCATCGGCGACGGTCGGTGCGCCGCGCACCGGCGCGGGTACCTGCTGACGCCAGATCTCCTTGCCGCTGGCCGCATCGAGCGCCAGCACCTGGCCGTAGCCAGTCGTCACATAGACCCGATCCCGAACCGCGGCGACACCGCCGCCATAAGTGTGGGTCAGCTCAGATCCCGGCTTCACGTCGTTGCGCCACAGTTCGCTTCCGGTCTTCGCATCGAGCGCCACGACCACGTCGCGCGCATCGATCGCGAAAATGCGGCCGCCTTCGACCACCGGCTGCGACAGCACGGCGCCGTAGCGCGACCCGCCTTCGCCGATGCTGCTGCTCCACTCGCGCTTGAGCGGACCGTCGAGCGCCAAGTGCTGCATGGTGTGCGAGGGATATCCGCCGGATTGCGGCCAGTCGGTGTTGAGCACCGGCCGCGGCAGCACCACGGCGGCGCTGGTGAGCCCCGGATCCGGCTCCAGCGTGCGATCGAGCGTCAGCACCGAGACGCGCTCGCCCTTGAGCTTCTCCTTGGCATGGTCCTTAAAGATGTCGCAGCCGACAAGCGCCACCAGCGACAGCGCCACCAGCCCCGCTCGCGCCAGGACCCGCATCGTCAAGGACGTCACTCCGCGAGAGCCGCGATCATCTCGGTGGCGCGCGCGCGCAGATTCTGCGGCGCCGAGAGGTCGTCGGCGATGCGCTTATAGGTCGCGCGCGCTGTCGCCTTGTCACCGCTCTTGAGCTGAGCCAGCGCCGTCAGCTCGAGCGCCGTCGGGTGCCACGGGTTGGTTGCCGAGGTCAGCGGCGCGAGCTGAGCGATGATCGCTTTGGGATCGCCGGTGTCGAGCCCGTATTGCGCCGCGAGCAAAGTGGCGACGTCGCGATAGATGGGATCGACCGAAGTGTCGGCGGCGACCGCGCCATAGAGCTGGACCGCGCCGGCGGTATCGCCCGAGCGCGCCTTCAGCGCCGCCTCTTCAAGGCGCGCCAGCATGCCATGGCCGCCGCCCGCCTGGCGCGCGATCACGGAAAAGGCGTCGGCCGCATCCTTGTCCTTGCCGGCGCGCGCGAGATCGAGCGCCGCGATGTAGCGCGCGCCCTCCGCTTCGCGCTGATGTTTCTGGTATTGGCGCCACTGGGTGACGCCGGCGGTGGCGAGGACGATGAGAACGGCAAGCGCGATCACATATTTGCCAAATCGCGCCCAGAGCTTGGCGAAGTTCTCGCGCCTCAGCTCCTCATCGACTTCCTGAAAGATATCGCTCACGAAATGCTCCAACCCGCGCCGCCGCGCGCCGGGCGGCCGGTACCATAGCCCCTCGCCCCGAACGAGGCAAACCGGGGCTGGACCTCAGCGTCGAAATGAGGAAAACTGCCGATCGTGGCAATCCCGTGACGAGCTTCTCCAGCGGCGGTCGATGGCGACATTCATCCGGCTGAGCGATTACCGGCGCAAACACAAGCCAGTCTTTTTCAGTCGCCCCGAGCTGAATCAGCTGCTTTCGCTGTACAGCCGTCAGGTCGCGCGCGGCGAGTGGCGCGACTACGCCATCGATCAGCGCGAAGGCGCGGCGCTGTTCTCGATTTTCCGTCACACCCAGGAAAGCGCCCTCTACACCGTGGTCAAGACGGCACCGGGATCGGGCCGTCAGGGTGATTTCGCCGTGCTCAACGGCCGCCATCGCCTGGTCAGCGGCAAAACCATGACCGAGGTGCTCTCAGGGCTGCAGCGCAATCTGCGCCGCAAATCCGCGCGGCTCGACGGCGAAAGCACCGGCTGACCTGCGCCGTGCGGCGCTGACGTTCCCTTTCGGTTCCCTAATCCAGCACAACGCTGATCCCGCCCCGATGGTTTTGCCCCAGGGTTTTGCCCGGACCCGGGACATGGCCGCGCCTGTTTCCGAGGGCGTGACCACGTTTCTGAGGAAGGGAAAAGATGAAGAGAATTCTATCCGTCGCCACCGTTCTTGCCGTGCTCGCCGGCGGCTCCGCCTGGGCGCAGACCGCGACGCCGGCCTCGCCGGGCGCCGGTACCAGCACCTCGACCGGCCCATCGGGCACGCTCGGTACGCCCAACGCAGCGACGAACCCAGGCACGACCTCGGGCCAGACCTTACCGCCGAGCACACCGGGCTCCGGCTCCTCCGGCAGCAGCGTCGGCGGCGCGGTGGGACCGGGCGGCACCAGCAGCTCGACCAATCCGCCGGGCACCAGCGGCCCGCAAGCCCCGGGCAGCCGCGCCAGCGGCAGCACGACCGGGCCGACCGGCGGCCAGTAGACGCTTTCGCGCGGGCGGCGGCACCCCCGCCGCCCGCGCGACGTCAGCTGTGACGGCCGCGCTCGATCGCCGCCTCGAGAGCAAGGCCGATGGAGAACA
>JASHUO010000198.1 GCA_030039975.1 Alphaproteobacteria bacterium | reverse complement strand
CTTCGACGCCGAGACCAGGGTCGATCGCACCGAGCCGTTCGGCGAAGAGGCGGAAGAGATGACGGGCATCACGGCTCGGCCGCGCCGTGCCAACCGTCACCTCTGCCACCTCGCCATCGACGCGATGGCTGCTCAAAACCAACTTGCGGGCACCGAGCATCTCATCCCCCAGTGACCGGCAGAGCCGCTGGATCAACAGGTGTACCGCGGCCATAAGCGCCTCAGGCGTACCGATCGGCTCGGCAAAACGGCGCCGCGTCCAGCGCATCGGTGCGGGCGGCAGCGGCAAGAGCGGCTCAGCCGCCACCCCCAGCGCCTGATCGAGACGCTCCGCCACCTTATCGCCAAAGCGGGCAGCAAGCGTGGCGCGCGGCAAGGCATAAAGATCGCCGATACGGCGGAGGCCGAGACGCTCAAGCTCGCCGGCCAAGGCAGGATCAAGCCGGAGTGCGACAATGGGCAATGGCGCAATCACCTGCCGCGCAGCCCCCGGCGGCACGACGGTGCTGTCGCTGCCGCCGCAGCGTGCCACCGCCCAAGCAGCGCCGGCCGTGTCGGCAAGGGCGGCGCGGCAGACAATACCCTGCCGCAGCAGCCGCTCGACCAGGTCTCGAACCAGACTCGCTTCGCCGCCGCGAAGATGGGCGCAGCCGGTCACATCGAGAAAGACACTATCCACGCCATGCGGGGCGGTCCAAGGGCTGTAGCGGTTGCACCATTGCGCCAGCCGCCGCAATGCCGCCGCGTCGCCAGCGAGGTCGGCCTCGGCAACGGCAAGCGCGGGATGGAGGGCGCGCGCATCAGCAAGCGACAGGCCCGGCGCTATCCCTAGCGCCTCGGCAGCAGCATTGACGGCCGAGACGAGACGCCGGTTGCCGACCGAGAGAGCCAGGACAAAGGGTCTATCCGGCATGCGAAGCTGGTTGCGCCGCCGATCGATCGGCCATCGCGGCAACCACAGACAGATGACCCGTCGCATCGCACGCCTCCATCACCCAGGAGCCCGCTGCGCCTCCCCGACAGCGCCAGAGCTCGACTTGCCAGCGCGGCCGCCCAACCCCCGGCTCGCCGGCAGAGACATCCCCTGGCAGTGGAGCGACCCGCCAGCGGGTTTGCGCCGCGTTGGGCGCCAGACGCTGTGCTGCAGCCATCCTGTCGCTACGCCAGCGCCGCAACGCAAAACCGGTTACGCCCGATGCCTCCGCGGCCAGCAGCAACCGCCTGCTGGCCGGCAGGGAGAGCGAGTCGATCTCGCCGACCACAGCAGCCAGCGCCCGGTTCCTGAGCCCCTCCTCCATCGCCCACAGAACCTCCTGGGTGCGGCGCGACCTCGCCAGGATCAGTCGTTGCGGATCGAGGCCCAAGGCGGACAATCCCGGGGCATAGAGATCGCCCTCGCCCAGGCACCACAGTACCGGCAATCCCGGCTTCAGCCGTGCCAGAATGCCGGCGAGGAAGGCGGCAGCCACAGCGCCATCCTCCTCCTCGCCTCCCGCGCCTGCGATCTCATGGAGGACGGCAAGCGTCAGGCCTTGCCCGGGCAAAACCTCATCGACCGGCCCCAGGCCGAATGGCAGAACCGCTCGGCTCTGTCGTCCCGCCCTTTCCAGCGCCCAGAGGCGGCGGCGCAACGCCTCCAGGCGACCGCTTTTGCCGGTCTCGCTCATCGTTTTCCGTTAATGCCATTTGTTCCTATTTTGTTCCAAAAATCGCGGGAGTCAATCCCAGACGCTTTTTCCCCGAGAACGCCCTCAAGCCGCGCCAAAGACTTCAGCCAACGGTCCGGTCGGGCCAATCACCGGCCGCGAAAGCGCGGCTTTCCTTTTGCGAGAAAGCTTTGATAACCCTCGCGAAAATCTTCTGTATCGAAGGTCTCGTAGGGCTCGTCGAACTCGGCGGCCGTCAATGGGCGGGGATCTTCGAGGCGCCGAGCGAATTTCTTGTGCCAGCGATTGACCAGAGGCGCACCCGCGGCAATGCGCCCTGCCGTGGCATACGCCTCCGCCTCAACCTCAGCATCCGGCACGATCCGGCTGATCAACCCCTTCTCCTTCGCTTCCGCCGCCCCGAACACGCGCCCTTCCAGCAGAATCTCGAGTGCGGTTTGTCGCCCCACCAGCTTGATCAGCGCAGCGATCTCAGGATAGCCCATCGTCACGCCGATGCGGTTGATCGGCACGCCGAAGCGACTCCCCTCACCGCAGATGCGGATGTCGCAAAGCATCGCGAGTTCGAGACCGCCGCCGACGCAAATGCCTTGGATCATCGCCACTGTCGGATGGCGACACTCGGCGATGCCGCGCATCGTCTCGTGCATGAGCCTGCCATAAGCGCGAGCCTGTTCGAAATCGCAGCGCAGCTCCGCGAATTCGGCAATATCGGCACCCGGTGCGAAGGCTTTGTCGCCGGCGCCGCGCAAGACGATACAGCGGATCTCATCATCGCCCTCGAGCGCGGCAAAAGCATTACGCGTCCCCTCCCACATCGCCCAGGTCAGCGCGTTGAGTCGCTCCAGCCGATTGAGAGTGAGCGTAACGATACCGCCCTCGCGCTCGATCAAGACCTCATCCGCCATCCACCCCTCCTCCAGCCCTTCGAGACCGAACCTAGCACATTGCTACCCACGCGATTTCGCCCTAAACAGGACGCACCCCAGGGTCGACCGAGGACAGGATGGCAACCACCGCAGCGGCTGATGTCGCCGAGATTACCCCCCGTATCCTAACGGAGAGGAAATCCGCCGTACTCAGATCGGCCCCACGCGGCGCCAGCCGCAGTGGCTCGGCTTCCTGACAGTCACGCGCCTGCACCGCCGTGCATCACGGCCTTCCCGCCGTCATCGCTCATTCCATCCACCAATACGGCTATTTCGCCGTAGCGCTCGGCATCTTGTTCGAGGATTTCGGGCTGCCGACGCCGGGCGAGACGCTGCTCATCACCGGCGCCATCAGCGCGTCGACCGGCGCGCTCGATATTTACCTGCTGCTGCTGTTCGCCTGGATCGGCGCGGTGGTCGGCGACAATATCGGCTATGCGATCGGCCATTTCGGCGGCCATCATCTGCTGGTGCGTTATGGCTCGCGCATC
>JASHUO010000197.1 GCA_030039975.1 Alphaproteobacteria bacterium | reverse complement strand
CTCGGAAGCCCAGCCTCAGCAATTCGCAAGCATTTTCCATCGCGGGCTGCTTCTCGGCGAACACCACAGGTACCCGCTGCTCGCAGCCGTCACGCACATAGTGAATCGTGTACATCCGTGGATCAGCCTTTGACCTTGGCGCCGCTTGTCCCGGTTTCGGCAGGCGCATCGTCGCCGCCGGTCCCGCGTCCGCGCTCGGCCTCCTCGAGCCGCTCTGCCAGCGCCAGCATCTTGCGTTCCCGTTCGGGCTCAGCGGTGTTGCCCGCGATGCGGCGGAGATCGTCGGCGCGCACTTTCCACGCTGATCGCTTCATGGGTTCTCCTGCTGGCGAAGGGTGTCATCGGCTTGCAGCGATTCTGTAACAAGATTGACCGATGTTGTCGACCCTTCCGCCGCACAGATCAGACCTTCGGCGATCGCTCCCTCGCGTCCCGCCAGCACGCGTCGGGCCAATGCAAGTCAGGGCTCGATCATCTTGTGCCGGATTGCGAAGCGGACGAGTTCAGCGATTGAACGGAAGCCGAGCTTCGTCATGAGCCGCGTGCGATGCGTCTCCGCTGTCTTGGCGCTGATGCCGAGGTGCACCGAAGCGCCCCTGGTGGTGTGCCCCTCCGCCAGAAGCTGGACCATCTCGCGCTCGCGACCCGTGAGTTGGTTGATCGACGAGACCGTTTCAGGCCGCGTCCTGGCTTGCGCGATGTAGGTGCGCAGCATGGTCCGCGACACACTCGACGTGAAATAGGGTTTGTGCGCGGAGACAGCTTCGATGGCGGCAATGATGTGTAAGGCCGCGTCCGATTTCAGGAGATAGCCGAGCGCCCCGGCCTCGAGCGCATCTCGAACGAAATCTTCGGCTTCGTGGACGCTGAAGATCAGAACCTCGGTGTTCGGAAGCACCTTTTTGATCTGACGGGTCGCCTCGAATCCGTTGAGGTCGGGCATCGCCAGATCAAGCACAGCAACGTGAGGGGGCAGGCTTCTCGCGCGTTCGATGGCCTCCCGGCCATTGGATGCCTCTGCGCAGACCTCCCACCCCTCGTGCTGCTCCAGCAAGTCGCGCAGGCCACGCCTGATCATCTCGTGGTCGTCAGCGATCAGAATTCGGAGCATCGGAGCCCTTCACAGGTGTGAGGGAATCGGCCCGGCAATCCCTACAACGAGTCCCTGATGCAAACGCTCATCGTCCACATATGCGCTCAACAACGATGGGCCGACGCTATCGTCGACGACGATGAGCTCTTTGCGGTTGACCCATCTCGACCGCCGTTGCTCGGTGCGATGCGTAGCCGCGGGCCAATGTCGCGTGGGAATGCGGACAACGGGCGCCAGCGCGGCGGAGGCTAAACCGTCAAGTGAGATACATCACAAGCGAGCGCGGAAGCCCCGCCCACATCAACCCTGATCCTCCCTCAGACTTGCCCCGCCTCGCGCGGGGCTTTTGTTTTGGGGACATCGCAACGCCGCAACCACCGACCGACACACCTGGTGCGCGTCGATCCTCTTCACCTTCTAGAGCGGCGGATGAACGTCGGCATTGGACCGGGCGTTGATGGTCGAAGAAGCCCCCGAAAGCACTTGCCGTCGTGCCATTGTCAGTGGAGGAAGCCATGATGGTGCGTTTGCTCGCTATCGCCGTCCTCGCCGTCGGACTCGCCGGTCCGGCGGTCGCGCAAGGCAACGCGCCCGAGAGGACGCGACAGCAGATCGAAGCCTTCATGCGCGAATGGATGGACGCATATAATCGCGGCGATAGCACGACCATGAAGTCGCTCACAACCGCTGATTCCTTCGGCGTCGGTGACCGAGGGGTGATCTCCGGCAGTGAGCGTTTCGAGCGGGCCGTAGAGAACGAGGCGAGTCTCGGTGCCAAGGTCACCAGCATGGACGTCGATCAGGTGCGGATGCTGGGACGGAACGCAGCGGTCGCCGCCGGATCCTACTCCGTGACCTACAACAACCCCCAAAACCCCCAAGCTTTGACGATCGAAGGTACTTGGATGCAAGTGTTGGAGCGTCAGCGCGGCGGGTGGAGATCTGTCGCCGCGAGCTATACGCCGTTCAACCCTCCGCCACCATCGGCGGCGGGCGCCAGCAACCCGCAGCCATCGGCCGGAACGAGCACGCCGTACGCGCCAAATCGATAGCTCGGAGCGAGCACTTTTTCCTCAATCCATTGTCGAATTCGCTTCCGCACTAAGCGCGTCATGGTTTTGTAACGCAGACCTTCGCACTATTAGGTGTGAAGCGCTCGGTTGACCGCCCGGCGATCCTGTTAGCGATTCAGAAGATGCACTTTAATGCACGACGGCGACGGCCTCCCAGGCCGTCGAGGTCGAGCGAGGCGGTTGAATGGGCGAGCACATCTCCGCACCAGCGAACAGCGCCGGATCGGATTTCGAGGCCGAGTTCGGCAGCGAAGACCTTTTGCCGGAGCTTCGCGAATTTCCTTGTTTTCGTGGGCCGCGGCCACGGCTCAGGTCCCCTGCCGATGTACCGCCCACGCCGCCTCTCGCCGACGCCCTTGCCGACCACAATCCGCCGCCAGCGGCGCTGCCCCGTCCCGAACCTGCGTTGGCGCCAGCCTCGCCGCTGCGCGCTGCCGACATCGAAGCAGCGAAAGAGCGGGTCAAGGAGCTCATAGCGCGGCTCGAACGCCGCACGATCGAGGACGCGCTCGAGATCGGCCGCGAAGCGCTTCGCATCCAACGCGCGCTAGCGCATGGCGAGACCGGCCGCTGGCTCAAGGAGTGCTTCGGCGCGCGTCGCGCGCGCACGGTCTACAACTGGATGGGCATGGCCGAGTATGCCGAACGGCATCCGGCGGAATTTGCAACGTTTGCAATTTTGGATGTTAGCGCCGTCTATCTGCTGACCGCGCCGAAGACGCCGCGCGGCGCGGTCGAGACGGTCCTCCGTCAGATCGAAGCCGGTACAATCCCGACGCTCCGCACCGTGCGCAGCGCGATCGCGCTGGCGAAACAGCCTACCGAAGGGCGCGATATCGTCGCAGCGCATTTCATGACGCGGGACAGTCTGCAAGCGACGAGTATGCTGCACCGCGTCGAACCGGAAATACTGCCGCCGGAAGCGAACGCGGCGGCGCCATGGGACGAGCGCCGCGCAGCGGGATTGGTCGCGCTCCGCCTGGTGGCCGCCTTCATCCCGAACGACGATCGCGAGCACGCGATCGGATTGCTGCGCAAAGCGGCCGACGCGCAATGCGGGCTTGCCGATCTGATCAGCTCGCTCTTCGAGGCGGGCGGGGACGCCGTCGCGCGACCAGGCGCCTAGGCTCCGAGGGAGGTTAGCGTTGGCGGCGGTGTGGCTAGCCTATCTCCTCGGCTTGGCGAGCTGGATCCCGATCATCGCCGTGGCCGTGGTCATCGGCCGCTTGCTGGCACGAGCACGCCGGACGCAAAGCCGCCACGCGCCGGGAACGGAGGGCCGGGCGAGTGGCGCCGGCGGTACCGCATCGCAACCGGCGCCGAAAGCCAAAGAAGCACCGCTGTAAACCCGGGCTAAAGCACCGCGCCTGGACTGCTGAGGGCGTCCTGAGTGAGGCCGCGGGTGATGATGTCATAGGCCTCGTCAATAGAATCGGTGCGATGGAAGAGGCCGAGATCCTCGGCGCTGATCGTGCCGTATTTCACCAGTGCGTCGAAGTTCACCACCTCGTCCCAATACTTGGCGCCGAACAGCACGATCGGCATGCGCTTCTTCATCTTGCGCGTCTGCACCAGGGTCAGAATCTCGAACATCTCGTCCAAGGTGCCGAAGCCGCCGGGGAACAGCACCACAGCCTTGGCAAGATAGACGAACCAGAATTTGCGCATGAAGAAATAGTGGAAGTGAAAATGCAGCTCGCGGCTGACGAAGGGGTTGTCGAACTCGTCGTTCGGGATCGAGATGGTGAGGCCGACATTGAGCCCCTTCGCTTCCGAGGCGCCGCGATTGGCCGCTTCCATGATGCCGGGGCCGCCGCCGGTGCAGACGACGAAGCGGCGCTCCTCATGGTCGAGCTGCTTGGACCAGCGCGTCAGGCGGTGGGCCAGCTCGCGCGCCGCTTCGTAATAGGCCGAAAGCTCGAGCGCGGTGCGCGCCGCCTCGATCCCGCTCCCGGCCCGCTCCGCCGCGGCGAGCGCCGCTTCCGCATTTTCGCGCGATGGTAGCCGCGCCGAGCCCATGAACACGATGGTGTCCTGCACGCCATAGCGCTTGAAGCGCGACAGCGGCTCCAGATACTCCGCCAGGATGCGCAAGGCGCGGGCGTCCTTGCTCTCGAGGAACCGCGTGTTCTGGTAGGCTTTGGGCTGCTGATGACTCTGTTTTTCGGGAACGGACTTGTCCAAGGTTCACCTCTCGGTGGTGAATTCTGCAGCAACATGGTGAATAAGAGCTGAACGGCGGCCGCGGCCGGCCGTTCAGCGAGGTGCCGCGGCGTCAATCATAAGTTTACTCAAATCCTTCTAGATTAACCCGTTTATCCAGGGCTTCGGGTCGGAGAGCGGAGGACCCATGTCGCAATACATGCGTGCGGCGCCACAGCCCAAGGGGCCGACCACGCTGGTCAAGATACGGCTCGATGCGGCTTCGCTCGCGGCGCTGCTCGAGCGCCACCGGCGCTACCTCCGCAACCAGAGCGGCGGCGCCCGGGCAATCCTGCGCCAATGCGACCTCTCCGGCCTCGATTTGAGCGGCGGCGATTGGACCAACAGCGAGTTCCTGGTGTGCAAGTTCGACGGCGCGAATTTGCAGCGCGCCATCTTCCGCCACGCCAATCTGTTCGGCGCCCGCTTCAACAGCAGCGACCTCTCCGGCGCCGATTTCGAGAAGGCCGATTTGCGCGGCGCCAAGTTCGAGCTCGCCAACCTCACCGGCGCGCATCTCGGCGGCGCCGATCTGCGCGAAGGCATGGTGATCGACGCTGGCGTAACCCTCGACGGCGATACCGGCAGCCGCTTCACCAACGCCATCCTGAAGGGCGCGAGGCTGCCCAATGCGCGCTGCCGTTCCGTCGATTTCAGCGGCGCCATCCTCGAAGGCACCGATTTCTCCGACGCCGATCTGCGCAATGCCTGCTTCCACGGCGCCGAGCTGATCGATCCGATCCTGCGCGGCGCCCAGCTCGCGGAGGCCGATCTGCGCAGCGCCGTGCTCAAGGGCGATGTCGGCCAGAAGCTGCAGAACAGCGGCGCGGCCCTGCCGCAGGCGCGGCTCAAGCTCGAAGCGATCGCCGACCGCTTGACGCAGCATGAGCGCTGGGTTGCGAGCCTGGGCAAAGACGGCAGACGCCTCAATCTCAGCGGCTGCAACCTCGAAGGCGTCGATCTCTCCGGCAAGCTGCTCGCCGCGGCGCGGCTCGACCATACCATTCTGCTCGGCGCCAATCTGCAATCCGCGAACCTCGCCGCGGCGGTGCTCACCGGCGCCAATCTGCAAGGCGCCAATCTCGTCTCCGCCGAGCTGCGCGGTGCCGATCTGCGCTGGGCCAATCTGCGCGACGCGGTGCTGCTCAACACCCGCCAGGGCGAAATGCCGGGGCTCGCCGCGCTGAAGACGCTGATCGAAGCGGACGAGTAGCGCTCGGCGTCACTCCACCTTGAGCTTGCGCAGGAGCGCGGCGGGCAGCGACTGCTTGACCTCGGCGATGCCGTGCCAGGGATCGCGTTTTTGCCGCCGCAGGCGCTCGCCCATCGTGGCGGTGGTGAAGGCGTCGGAGCGGACGCCGGCAGCAACCTCCTCCCAGGAGAGCGGCGCCGCCACGGGCGCATGCGCGCGGGCGCGCGTCGAATAGGCGGCGATCGCCGTCGCGCTGCGCTGGTTGCGGAGATAGTCGATGAAGATGCGGCCGCTGCGCGCTTTTTTCGCGAGTGAGGTGGTGAAGGCGGAGGGATGCCGGTCCGCCAAATCCTGCGCCATCGCCTTGGCGAAGGTTTTGATCCCGTCCCAGCTCAGGCGCGGGCGGAGCGGCAGGACGACGTGCAGCCCCTTCCCGCCGGTTGCCTTGACGAAGCAGTCGAGACCGATCTCCTCAAGCAGGCCGCGCAGCGCCAGGGCGGCTTCGCTCACCCGCTCCCAGGCGAGATTTGTATCGGGATCGAAATCGAAGACGACGCGGTCGGGCTTTTCGAGCTGCGGCTCGCGCGCGCCCCAGACATGGATTTCGAGCACGCCCATCTGCACGAGCGACAACAGCGCGGGCAGAGCGTCGGCGATGAGATAGGTGGTGTTCCCTCCCTTCTCGACGAGCTCGATGCGGCGCAGCGTCTCCGGCACCGCGTTGGTCGCATGTTTCTGGAAGAAGCATTGGCCGCGATAGCCTTCGGGTCCGCGCAGCAGGGTCAGCGGCCGGCCGGCAAGCTCCGGCAGGATATAGGCCGAGACCGCTTCGTAGTAGCGCGCGAGGTCGAGCTTGGTGATGCCGTCCTCGGGGTAAAGCACCTTGTCGGCATTGCTGAGGCGAACGCCGGCGATCTCGGCCGTGCCGCGCGGCGCCGCCGGTGCCGGCTGGGGCGGATCGGCGGGAAGCGCCGTGCCGGCCCGCGGGTCGCGCACCACCTCGCGCGCCGTCTTGTCCTCGCGCAGCCCGAGAAACACGGGATGGCGCAGCCTGCCATCCTCGGTCCACTCGCTGAAGCGCAGCTCGGCGACGAGTTCGGGCTTGACCCAATGGGCGCGGCGCGGCGCGGCACGCGCGATCGCAACCGATGGCGGCGCCTTGACGGCAAGGCGGTCGAGCCGCCGGCGCAGGGCGCGCAGCATCGCTTCGTCGAAGCCGGTGCCGACGCCGCCGGCGAACTGGAGTACGCCGTCGGCATCGTAATAACCGAGCAGCAGCGAGCCGAAGCCCTGACGCGTTCCGGCGGGATCGGTCCAACCGATCACCGCCAGCTCCTCACGCGCCTGGCACTTCACCTTGAGCCAGTCCTGGCTGCGGCCCGGACGATAGGGCGCATCGGCGCGCTTGGCGATGATGCCCTCGAGCCGCATGCGGCAGGCACTGTGGAAGAAGTCATCGCCCCGTCCTTCGATATGCTCGCTGAAGCGCAGCACGCCGTCGCCGGTATCGGCCAGGAGCTGCTCGAGCGCCCGCTTTCTTGCGTCGAGACGCGCGCCGCTGAGGTCGAAGCCCTCGAGATGAATGAGGTCGAAGAGCATATAGATTGCGGCCGAGGTATCACCGCGCGACAGATCGTCCTTGAGCGCCGCGAAAGAGCTGACGCCGTCGGGCCGGAGATGGACGATCTCGCCGTCGAGCACCGCGGCGCCGAGCCCGAGCCGCGCCAACGCCGCTGCGACCTGCGGAAACCGGTCCGTCCAGTCGAGACCATTGCGGCTCAGCAGCGTCACATCACCGCCGGCGATGCGGGCGAGCATGCGATAGCCATCGAACTTGATCTCATGCACCCAGCCCGGGCCCGGCGGCGGCTTATCTTCCGGGCGACACAATTGCGGCGCAACAAAGCGCGGCAGCGATTGTACAAGCTTTGCGTGCGGCTTCGGCTTGTTCTCACTGCCCTCATCGATTGAACTGCTTTTCTTGTTGCTGTTCCAGACCGCGTCGGCGGCAAAACTTCTCTGGTGCATGAACGCGGCAGGCTTCTTGC
>JASHUO010000196.1 GCA_030039975.1 Alphaproteobacteria bacterium | reverse complement strand
AGGCGCAAGCGCTCGGCGGCTACGACATCAGCGCGACTGGCACGGTGACCTACAACGCCTGAGGCCCGGTGGGCTCGTGGCGGGCTCATCGAGCCCCAGCTCCGGAAGATCGACGCCGCCATCCCAGATTGCGAAATTTTGGCAGAAATCTACATTTGCGGCTGCGACGCCTCGACGCTCGGTGCTTGGGCAAGGCGGGTGCGGCGCTGGGCCGCGGCCGCCGGCGACGCACGCGACGCCCTCGTCGACGCCGACAACCGCGCCAAAATCCGGGCTCCGGCCGATGCCTTAGCGCTGGCGGAGCGGCTCGGCCAAACCCGGCACGCGGGCAGCAGCAGGCGCGCTGCCGCAGAAATTACGCCTTAAGGACGTTGTTAACCTATTTCAGGCTTCCCAAGGGGCACAGAACCGACCATATTCCTGCCGTCACAATTGGACGCGCTGGGCCTTAGAAGAGGCTTGGCGGAAACACCGGAAAAGTGCGAGAGACTTCAGACATGCGGGCCAATTTCGGCGGCGCCGAGGCGCTCGACCAACAGCCGGCGGCGGAGAGCGCGTCCCGGGCGGACCACCCCGAGACTCCCGAGGAGCAGCAGGGGCATCCGGCTCCTGAGGCCGCGGGCGAGCCGATGTCGCTGCGCGGCAATCTGGCGGAGATCGATCTCGGTCGGTCAGCCGATCCGCTGCGGCGCTATCTGCAAGAGATTTCCGAAGCCGACCTGCTCTCCCGCGAGGGCGAGGTGGCGTTGGCGCAGCGCATCGAGGCCGGCCAGGCCGCGGTATTGAGCGCGCTCTTCCGCAGCCCGCTGCTGCGCAAGTCGATCACGCAATGGGCGAAGGCCCTGCGTGACCAGACGATGGCGCTGCGCGATGTCATCGATCTCGCGGCAACCCAGGCTCGGCGCTCGGCCGGCAGTGGCAGCTCCGCGGCTGCTGTGGCCTCGAGCGGGCTTGACGAAGAGGGCGCCGCCCCCTTGGCCGAGCTCGAGTCGGCGCTGCTGCGGCCGGTGCTGCGCGCCTTCGATCGGGCACGCAAGAGCCGCAGCTCGCAGGCGCTTGGCACGGCGCTCAACACCCTCGTGCTCCATCCCGAGCGCATCGATGAGCTGGCGCTCCGGCTGAAGGACGTGAACCGCCGCATCGTCGAGCGCGAAGGGCGGCTCGCCCGGCTGATCGAACAGGCGAAGGTCGATCGCAGCCTGTTCCTCGAAGGTTATCTCAAGGCCGCGGGTCCGCGCGCCTGGTACGCCTCGGTGACGCGGCGCCAGACCGCGCCCTGGCCCAATTTCCGCCGGCGTCATGGCGACGCGGCACGCGTACTGATCGAAGAGATCGAGGCGGCGAGCCGCGAAGCTGGTCAGGCCTTGCCGGCGTTCCGCGCCTTGGTGACGGAGCTGCAGCGCGGCGCGCGCGAGGCCGAGCGGGCCAAGCAGGAGATGATTCAGGCCAATCTGCGTCTCGTCGCCTGGATCGCGCGCCGCCATGTCAATCGCGGCCTGCCACTGATGGATTTGATCCAGGAAGGGAATATCGGGCTGATGCGCGCCGTCGAGAAGTTCGACTGGCGCCGGGGCTACAAATTCTCGACCTATGCCACCTGGTGGATCCGCCAGGCCTGCACCCGGGCCCTGGTGGATCAGGGCCATCTCATCCGCATCCCGTCGCACATGACGGACGAGGCGCGTCGCGTCATGCGCGCGCAGCACCAGCTCCTCGCCGAGCTCGGCCGCGAGCCGAACGAGGCCGAGCTGGCGGCGCGGCTGGGCGTCCCCGTCGCCAAGGTGCGTGCCGTACTCGAGCTGGTGCGCGACCCCGTCAGCCTCGACGCGCCGCTCTCCGAGGATGGCGACGCCACCATCGGCGACCTTATTGCCGATGACGGCGCGGTGATGCCGCATGAGGCGGCGGCGCAAGCGGAACTGCGCGCCGCTACCGACGATGCGCTGTCGCGGCTGTCGCCGCGCGAGGCCGACATCCTGCGCCTGCGCTTCGGCGTCGGCCAAGCCGGCGAGCACACGCTCGAAGAGGTCGGCCGCAAGTATCAGGTCACGCGCGAGCGCATCCGCCAGATCGAGGCCAAGGCCCTCAAGAAACTGGCGCAGCGCACGCATGGCCGCACTTTGGCGAGCTTCGTCGAGCGCTGATCTGGCGGCTCCGGGGAAAGGCGCGCTATAGTGCGCGCTCCTTTCTCGAGGAGGAAACCTATGCGCACATCCGTATTTTTGCTGACCGCCTTCGCGTCGGCCGCGCTTCTCGCAAGCCCGGCGCTGGCGGCGAAACACCAGCCCAGCTGCTACGACTATGCTTGGCAATCCCAGGACATGAAGGACTGCCTCGCCCATCCGGAAAAGATGAAGGCGGCGCACAAGCCGATGCACAAGGCCACGAAGGCCAAGGCGATGAAGGATATGAAGGGCATGAAGGACATGAAGGACATGCCCAACAAGGACATGCCGGAGAAGAAGTCCTAAAGACGACCGCCAGTGGCGGCCGGGAGCAGGCGTGAGCGATCGGCAAACGGAAGTGACACGCAAGAACGCCGGTCCGAGGGTGCTGCCTTTCTGCCGCCTTGGTCAGGAAGAAGGGGGGCTGTCGGATAACTCAGCGCTGCACGCATCCCGCACAAACGGGATCGAGGTGAAGTGTTTGCGCCGCGCCCGCCTGAGAAAGATAAATCGAGTGGAATCGCCGGTTTTCGTGGTTTCCGCGTTTGCGGCGACAGCGAAAGCCGCGCGATTCCGGTCCTTCGGCGCCCGTGATCGCGCCCGGAACCGGTGGGTTTGAGCGCCATGTCCCCCGCCGCCCGCCGCGGGCTTATCATCTTCCTTGCCGGTGTTGCCCTCATCCTTGGCGCCTTCGCCTTCGATTACTGGGGGCTCGGGGATCGCGCCGGCAGTCGCGAGGTCGCCGGAGTGTCGATCGGCGGCCCGTTCACGCTCACCGACCAGAATGGCGACATCCGGCATGACAGCGATTTTCGCGGCAAGCTGATGCTGGTCTATTTCGGCTACACCTACTGCCCGGATGTCTGCCCTGCGACGCTCAATACGATGACGGCGGCAATGGACAAGCTCGGGGCCAGCGCCACGGCAGTGCAGCCGATCTTCATCACCGTCGATCCGGCGCGGGATACGGTGCCGCAGATGAAGTCCTATGCCGCCAATTTCACGCCGCGGCTGCTGGCGCTCACCGGCACGCCGGCGGAGATCGCCGCCGCCGCCAAGGCCTATCGCGTCTATTTCCAGCCGGTCAAAGGCGAAGGTGCGGACGACTACTCGGTCGATCATTCGGCCTTCGTTTATCTCATGGGCCGCGACGGCCGGTATCTCGCGCATTTCGCGCCCGACATCGGCGCCGATCAAATGGCCGCCGCGATCAAGAAATATCTGTGAGCGGCGGTCTCATCCTCGCGGCCCCGGCATCGGCCAGCGGCAAGACGACGCTGACCCTGGCTTTGCTGCGCCAGTTCCGCCGTGCCGGCAAGCGCGTCGC
>JASHUO010000195.1 GCA_030039975.1 Alphaproteobacteria bacterium | reverse complement strand
AGCGCGGCGCAGCGCCGCGATCTGCTCGGCCACCGTGGCGGAAAGTCCCGGCATGGTCAGCGCGCGGCGCGCGCCCAGCGGCGCGAGATCGAGCGTGGCCGCGTGGGTGAGGAATCCCACCGCGGCGCGTGGACTTGCATGCCAGTGGCGCACCTCGTCCGCCACCGGCAGCACCGCCTCCTGACCGGCGAGTGGCTCGCGCAGGATGCTCGAGAAGAAGCCCGACGCCGCCTTGTTGGGTTTGCCGGGCCGAATGCAGATCGTCGGCAGCCGGAGCGCAATGCCGTCAAGAAAGCCGCGCCGCGTGTAGTCGGCGAGAAGCAGCTCCGCCATCGCCTTCTGCGTACCGTAGCTCGTCAGCGGCGTGGTGAAGAACTCGTCGCCGATACGGTCGGGAAAGGGCGCGCCGAAGACGGCAATCGAGGAAGCGAAGACAAAGCGTGGGCGGTAGGAGGCTCGCATGTCTTCACGCCGCACCGCCTCGAGGATGTGCTGCGTGCCGCCGAGGTTGATGCGATAGCCCTTGTCGAAATCGGCTTCCGCCTCGCCGGACACGATTGCCGCGAGTTGGAAGATGACGTCGGGCCGCGCGGCGATCGCGCCCAGCGCGGCCGCCGGATCGGCGATGTCGCGGCTCAGCGCCGAGACTCTGCCGGCAAAGCCGGCGGGCTGTTCCGGAGGCACGACGTCGATCAGCGTCAACTGGCTGATCGCGCGGCCAGCCAGGGTGCCGGTCTGCGCCAGATGCTGACTGAGCTTCCGCCCGATCATGCCGGCGGCGCCGAAGATCAGCACATGCATCGCCTTCCTCCCTTGCCCCTTTTGTTTTGGCGTGCTTGCTCAACGAGCCGGGTTCAGCCCGATGAACTCTCCTCGGCCGATCGTCCCATCGCTTCGAGAATGGCTTCGGTCGTCCGATAGATGCGGTCGAGGTGCCGGTCGAAGCCGGCAACCACGGCGGCGCGATCGTGCGCGCGGAGGCCGGCCATGATCTCGCTGTGATCCCTGTAGCTGCGCAGAATCGCACCAGGCTGCGACACGGCGGTCCGGCGCTGCTCCATGAGGTAGGTGTAGAGACCCATCACGAAGTCTGCCAAAAGCGCATTGGACGAGCAGCGGTAGATCGCGAAGTGGAACTCGCGATCGCAGATCAGGAAGCTCACGGGATCGTTGAGGCAGCGCTTTTGCGCGGCAAGCGAGGCCTCGAGGCGCGCCAACGTCGCGGCATCGATGCGCTCCGCGGCGTCGGCGACGACCGCCCGTTCGGCGAGCAGCCGGGCCTCGTGTACCGAGCGGAGATCATAGCGGTTCACCGCGCGCGGACTGGCGATGGCGAAGTCGCGCGCCGCGCGTTCGACGCTGATGACGCGCGTGCGGGCCCCTTGCGACACCTCTACGAGCCCGCGCGACGCCAGATCCTGAATGGCGCTGCGGACGGATTCGCGACTGACGGAGAAGGCCGCGGCGAGCTCGCGCTCGCTCGGCAGCTCGTCGCCGATACCCAGGATGCCCGACGCGATGTGTGAGGCGAGCTTGTCGCTGATCTGTTCCTTGACCGTCCGCTTGACGATGCTGCCGCGCATATCCGGCAGAGCTGCAAAGACCCGCTGCGCCGACCGCTTCGCCATCGCCCCGCCCCGGACTACGCCACTGGCCCAACCACCAGACAAGTTAGCCTACGCGTCTCTTCTGACGCTTGTCAATCGAAGGCGGGTACACCGCCTCGCCGGGCAGTGCCGCAGGTGCGGCATGGGACGGAATTTCGTGCCAATCGCGAGAGGGTGATATGCTCTGTCGCTCATGGCGGGCGTTCACGGCTGATCGGGCCGGCCCGTGGGTTATGAATGAGACCATCGATGCCTCGTCCATCCGCTCCCACCGAATTAGAGAAGCGGTCAACCGAGACGAAAGCCTCTGGGCCGCTCAAATTCTCGGTATGGCGACTTGCGCTCGCCTTCGTCATTGCGGGTGTATCCGATGTGGTTGGTGCTTTCGCGAGCCTGGCACCGCCGATCGCATGGGCGGTCGATGTCGTGACTGCCGCGCTTTTGTTCATCGTGCTGGGTTGGCAATGGCTGCTGTTGCCGGGGCTGATCCTGGAGGCGATACCAGGCGTCGGGATACTTCCATTCTGGCTGCTGGTCGTTGGAGCAATCGCCGTCTTGGGCACGCCTCGGCCGACGCTTGGGCAGCGCTGACTCTGAAGGCCCGCTTTTGACACGCTCAGGAAGTCCTGGGCCGGCTAGATGACAGGAGCCGAACGGTCCCGATGCCGCTCGTGGCGGTTGCGCGAGCAGCGTAACCTAGCGCCAATTGCGGCGGCGGTGGCGTGTGCTATGCCACTTAGATACAATGAATCGTGTGTGGAGCATAGTCCCAGACGCCAGAGCGCTTCCGAGAGCGCCGCGCTGGCTCGATCGCCGGGCGGAACGCAGCCTTGGCATCGGCGCTTGGCTCGAGAAGTCTTAGCCGGCGATGCGCAAATCATACGGCTCCTATCGGATGCTGCTCGTCGCGGCCGTGCTTGGGCCGGCGCTGCTGGTCATGGCGGTGGCGTGGTGGAGCTGGGATCGCGTCGACCACGAGACGCGCCGCGATGTCACGCGCATGACCGACCTTCTGCACCAGCAGGCTGAGCGCGTTATCGACTCCGACGAGCTGCTTCTGGCGCAGATCGACGACGGGGTTGCCGGCAAGTCCTGGTCGCAGATTGCTGCTCACGAGCCGGAAGTGCGGGACTTTCTCGAGAAGGTGACGGCACGCGTCGACGGCGTTTCCGGGGCGTTTCTTGCCGATGACCAGGGTGTCGTCCGCGTGCTCACGCTGCGCGATCCGGCCTTGGTGCTCATGGACCCGCCGCCGGCCAAGGAGGTGAGGGAGCAGCTCTATTTCAAGGCGGCGCGCGACGGCGCCTCGCTCGTTCTCGACGGGCCGTTCGTCATCCCTTCGATCAACCGCCCGGTGTTGCGGCTCGCCCGACGCCTTTCGGCTCCCGATGGCTCGTTCCGCGGGATCGCCGTTCTCTCGCTCGCACCGCGCAGTCTCATCGAGTTCTGGAAGAGCGTCGTGGCGGCCCCTGGCGATGCCGTAAGCCTGGTCCGGGAGGATGGGACGGTCCTGGCGCGATTTCCGGAAATCGACATGCGCGGCCGCTCGGGGACCCCGCCGCATTACAGCGAGGCGCTGACCGAACGCCTGGCGAGTGCGGAAACGGGATTGTTGGATACGGTGTCGGCGGTTGACGGGATCTCCCGAATAACCGGCTACAGGAAGCTCCGAGACTATCCCATCTATATCGTCTATGGCGTCGACAAGCTCAACGTGGCGCGCGACTGGTATCTTAGCCTCGCTGCGTTCGCCGCGCTGGCAGCCGCCGCGGCAGGCGCGCTGCTGCTGACGGCGCTTGCCGTCATTCGCCGTGCGCGCGGCGAGGCCGAGGAGCATGATCGTGCCGAACGCGCGGCCTTCGCGCTGCGCGAGAGCGAGGCGATGCAGCGGGCGCTTTTCCGCAATGCGCCGGTGCCCATGCACGCGCTTGACCGGAATTGGCGCATCATCGACGTGAACGGCCGCTGGCTGGAGCTCTTCGGCCGCGACCGCGATGACGTCATCGGGCGATCCATCGCGGAGTTCCAGGAGAGCAGTGGCGCGGCGGAGCGACCGAGCCGCTTCGGAGAGGTCCTTGCGCCCGGCGAGCTGGAGGACGTGCACCTGCGCTATCTCAAGAAGTCGGGAGAGGTCGTCGACGCTTTCGAGACGACCACGATCGAGCGCGACGGCACGGGCGCATTCGTCCGTGCGATCAGCATCGTCGTCGATGTCAGCGACCGCCTGCGCGCCGAAGACTCGGTGCGCCGCGAACAACAACTCTCGCAGCTGCTCGCCGAAAGCAGCACCGATGGGATTGTCGGCGTCGACACCGACTTCCGTCTTACGGTCTGGAACCAGGCTATGGAGGCGATGTCCGATGTGCCGCGCGGCCTCGTCCTCGGGCGAAATGTATTTTATCTCCGCCCGGACCTTGCCGGCACTCCCGCCGACACGGCGTTGCGCGCCGCACTGCAAGGCCATAAGACCTCGCTGCACAACCGCCAGGTCGCCTTCCCCAGGACCGGCCAGGACGGAAGCTTCGACGCCGATTTTGCGCCGCTCTACGCGTCCGATCGGTCGGTCATTGGCGCTTTGATCTTTGTGCGCGATGTCACCGAGCGTCAGCGCATGGAGCAGCAATTGCGCCAGGCACAGAAGATGGAAGCGGTCGGACAGCTGACCGGCGGCGTCGCTCATGATTTCAACAATCTTCTCACCGTGGTGCTGGGCAACATCGATATGTTGCGACGGTGCCTCGCCACGGCGGATATTTCGCGAAACTACCGCGACATCGAGAAGGCGGCGAGTGCCGCCGTCCGGGCCGCCGAGCGAGGGGCTCAGCTCACGCAGCGGCTCCTCGCCTTCTCCCGTCAGCAACCGCTCGAGCCGGTGGCGGTCGATCCGAACAAGCTCGTCGCCGGCATCTCCGATCTGCTGCGCCGCACCTTGGGCGAAGGCATCGCCATCGAGACGATCCTGGCCGGCGGCATATGGCGCACCCTGGTCGATCCGAACGAGCTCGAGAACGCAATTCTCAACCTTGCCCTCAATGCGCGCGATGCCATGCCGAACGGCGGCAAGCTGACGATCGAGACGGCGAACGCCTTTCTCGACGAGGACTACGCCCTGGCGCATGAGGACGTGGCCGCGGGGCAGCATGTCTTGATCGCGGTTTCCGATACCGGTGTCGGCATGTCGAAGGAGGTCGCCGAGAAGGCGTTCGAGCCTTTCTTTACGACCAAGGAGGTTGGCCAAGGCACCGGCCTAGGGCTGAGCCAGGTCTACGGCTTCGTCAAGCAATCGGGTGGGCACGTGAAGATCTACACCGAGCCGGGCGAGGGAACGACGCTCAAGATTTATCTTCCGCGCCTCATGTCGTCCGAAGTCGCGCGCGACGCCGCCAGCGAGCCGGAAGCGGTCGCGCCGCGCGCGCATGGCGAGACGATCCTGGTCGTCGAGGACGACGAAGATGTCCGCGCCTACAGCGCCGGCGTGCTTCAGGCGTTGGGATACCGCGTGCTCACCGCCGCCGATGGGGCCACGGCCTTGCGCCTCGTCGAAGACGAGCCCGACCTGCGGCTCATGTTCACCGACGTCGGGCTCCCCGGTGGTCTCAACGGACGCCAGGTGGCGGATGCCGCGCGGCGGATCCGCCCCTCGTTGAAAATCCTGTTCACCACGGGATACGCGCGCAATGCCATCGTCCATCAAGGCAGGCTCGATCCCGGCGTCGAACTGATCGGCAAGCCGTTTTCGTCGGCGACGTTGGCGGCACGGGTTCATCAGATGCTGTCCCGGCAGAACCAGAGTCACATTGCCTGACGGGGTAGCGG
>JASHUO010000194.1 GCA_030039975.1 Alphaproteobacteria bacterium | reverse complement strand
GAATGTCGACCTTGCCGACAAGGCTCGAGATGTCCTGGTTGTTGTCGTCGCCCGGTTCGGTTTTGGCGATGCAAATCTGCCGGAGGCGCGAGGGGTGGATACGCGCCACCGTGAATTTCGAGATGTCGCCGCCGAACTCGTCGAGCCGTTTGAGCGCCCATGGCGATGAAATGCCCATCAAGCGCCGCTTGGGAATGCGGTAGTCGCGCTCGAGGGTGTCCCCCATGGTGAGCGGATCGAAGAGGCCGAGAGGACTCTCGAAGACGGGGCTGACACTCTTGCCCGCCTTCAGCGTATAGATCGGCAACGCCTCCATGAGGAGCTTCAAACGCTCGGCCAGCGAAGACTTGCCGCCGCCGACGGGACCCAGGAGATAAAGCACCTGTTTGCGCTCCTCGAGGCCCTGAGCGGCATGGCGGAAATAGCCGACGATGCGCTCGATCGTGTCCTCCATGCCATAGAAGTCGGCAAACGCGGGATAGACCCGGATGGTCCGGTTCATGAAAATCCGGCCCAGTCGCGGGTCCTGGCTGGTATCGGCGATATCGGGCTCGCCGATCGCCGCGAGCATTCTCTCGGCCGCGCTGGCATAGGCCATCGGGTCGCGAGCGCAGCGTTTCAAGTAGTCCTCGAGAGACATCTCCATCTCTCTCTGGCTGTCGTACAGCCGGGAGAAGAGACCGAATAGATCGTTCTGCGCCATGATCGGTCACCTCGATGCTGCAGCACCTGGTGAATTCCGGGTTGCTCAAGGGAGTCTCTGCTCTCAAAGACCTGTCCGCAACCACATAGCCGGAAGTCGAGACGCCCAAACTACGATGTAATCACGGAGATAGGGGAATTCCATGGGCGCCGCGGCGGCGGTCGTACCGCCCGGACCTCGCACGCGCTACCGCAATCTCCGCCCTAGTAGGAGCGCGGCAGCCCCAGCACGTGCTCGGCCAGATAGGCCAGGATCAGGTTGGTTGAGATCGGCGCCACCTGATAGAGCCGCGTCTCGCGGAATTTGCGCTCGATATCGTATTCCTCGGCAAAACCGAAGCCGCCATGGGTCTGGATGCACATATCGCCCGCGGCCCATGAGGCGTCGGCGGCAAGCAGCTTGGCCATATTGGCCTCCTTGCCGCAGCTCTGGCCCCTCTCGTAGAGCTCGGCCGCGCGCTCGACCATCAGCGCCGCCGCCTCTGAGGCGGCATAGGCGCGCGCGATCGGGAATTGCACCCCCTGGTTCTGCCCGATCGGGCGGCCGAAGACGACGCGGCTCTTGGCGTAATCCGTCGCTTTGGCAATGAACCAGCGCGCATCGCCGATGCATTCGGCGGCGATCAGAATGCGCTCGGCATTCATGCCGTCGAGGATATAGCGAAAGCCCTTGCCTTCCTCGCCGATCAGATTCTCGGCCGGCACCTTGAGATTGTCGAAGAAGACTTCGGTGGTGGCGTGGTTCATCATCGTGCGGATCGGGCGGATGGTGACGCCGTGGCCGCGCGCCCGCCGCAGATCGACGAGAAAGACCGAGAGCCCTTCGGTCCGCTTCGTGGCCTCGGCGCGCGGTGTCGTGCGCGCCAGCAGCAGCATCAGGTCGGAATGCTCGACGCGCGAGGTCCAGACCTTCTGGCCGTTGACGATATAGGCATCGCCCTCGCGCCGCGCGGTGGTGCGGATCGCGGTGGTATCGGTGCCGGCGGTCGGCTCGGTCACGCCGAAAGCCTGCAGCCGGATCGCGCCCGAGGCGATTTGCGGCAGCCACTGCGCTTTCTGCGCCGCGCTGCCATGCCGCAGCAGCGTCCCCATGATGTACATCTGCGCGTGGCAGGCGGCGCCGTTGCAGCCGCTCTTCTGCACCTCCTCGAGGATCGCCGCCGCAGCCGCAAGCCCGAGGCCGCTGCCGCCGTACTCTTCCGGGATGAGGCAGGCGAGGAAGCCGGCTTCCGTCAGCGCCCGCACGAATTCCGTCGGATAGGTCCGCTCGCGGTCGAGCGCGCGCCAATACTCGCCGGGAAAGCGGGCACAGAGCGCGGCGACGGCTTGGCGGATCTCGGGGATGTCGGCGGCGGCGGGCATGGCGCTCCTCGGCGATGTCTGCGCAGCAACCTATTGCAGCGTCGCCGGCGCCGCCAGCCCCTCAGCCGGGAGGCAATCGGCGTTGCCGCTGCGGCATGTTTCCGCCATATCTCTGCGACCATGGAGCCGCGGCTCAAGACGAGGGTGCAGGTGATGGCGGCGGTGCGGCTCTGCTCGCTCCATGCCATCCCGATCGTCATCGCCCGGCGCGGCGACGAGGATGCCGGCACCATTCTGATCAAGCTCAATCAGCTCGAGCGCGGCTTCACCGTTCTCGCGCAGATGCGCACAGCGCTCGGCGATCTTGCCTGGCTGCGCGCCACCGGCGAGGCGCCGGTCGACGAGAAGGCTGCCGACGCTTACATCACCCGCCAGGTTCAACGCGATCCCGATCTCTGGGTGGTCGAGATCGAAGATCGCGACGGCCGGCAGATCTTCGCCGGCCGGATCCTCTGAGAAAAGCGCCGGCGAAGCGGCGGCGCGTCAGCTGCCACTCGCCAGCGCGCGCGCCAGCTGGCTCAACGCTTCCTGATGGCGCTCATTGGTGATGCCGGTGAAGTTGCGTGCGATCTCCAACACCATGCGCTCGCGCGACGTGATCGGGCGCGGTTCCTCTTCGCCCACGCCCTCGTAGAAATAGCTCATCGGCACGCTCAACACTTTGGCGATCTGGAACAACCTGCCGGCAGAGACGCGGTTGACGCCGCGCTCGTATTTATGCGCCTGCTGGTAGGTGACGCCGATCAGCTCGGCAAGTTGTTGCTGGGTCAGTCCCAGCATGATGCGCCGCTCGCGAATCCGCGCACCGACATGTCGGTCTATCGTCGCGGTTGATTTGCCGCGCTTGGGCTTCGCTGCACTCTCTCCCCGCTCTACCATCACAGGGCCTCCTCTGGCCTCCCCCTCGATACCTCCGGATCTTCCGGTCCTTTGTGGTTAACAGTCGCCATGCGCAGTTATCCCAATCGTTTCAGCGGCGCCCTCAAGCAGGCGGCCAGATTGCAGCGATGAGCGGCGTCCCGCAGAGCACGACGATCACGGACATCGGCAAGCCGAGCCGCCAATAATCGCCGAAGCGATAGCCGCCGGGCCCCATCACCAGCGTGTTGCATTGATGGCCGATGGGCGTGAGAAAATCGCTCCCCGCCCCCACCGCGACGGCCATCAGGAAGGGATCGGGATAGAAACCGAGCCGCACCGCAAGACCCGCGGCGATCGGCGCCATGACGATCACCGCCGGCGCGTGATGCATCGTAGCGGAAGCGATTCCACACGAAGAGCAGCACGAGCAGCCCGATGACGGCGAAGCTCAGCCCTTGCGGCAGTGTCACGTCAGCCTGGCTCGCCGATGCTGCTCTGCTCGGCACCGGCTCGCGAGATCCTCGTCCGTCACCATGCTGATCATGCGCCCTTCGGCCGCTCCCCTGCCGATGACCAACAAGACGAGACGCGCCATGTTCCCTCGTCTCCGCTGGGCAGCGGCGCGCGAAATCGCCGCGCGGGTAACGCGATTTTAAGGATGACGGGTCAAGATCGCGCCCGATGACCGCTGCCCCCGCCCTTCCCGCCTCGGCCGACGCGCGATCCGAGGGCGCTGTCGCCTCCCTCGGCCGCT
>JASHUO010000193.1 GCA_030039975.1 Alphaproteobacteria bacterium | reverse complement strand
GAGAAGTGGAGGATAATTGGTACCAAACGGGGCTAGCCAGTAGCGGTTCCGTGATGTCACACCGATGCCAGACGCCAGAGCCCTGCGTTTGCATGCCGCCGCAGTCGTCATGCGCCAAGGGGTCGGGCCGCCAACGCTTTCGGCGCGCCTAGACGAATTATTAACCGTCGCGCCCTAGGCTCCAGGAGATCGCGGCGGAGGGCCTCTCGTGGATCGGTGGCGCCAGAACATCCACGCGGCAGAGGTGAGACTCATCGCGCTGCCGCCAGCGACGTTGCTGGGCGTTATCCTGACGGCGCTCGTCGCCATCCCCATCCTCTGGTTCTATTTGAACCACGCGCTGATCCTCGGCTGGGCCGGCGCTACGATCGGTCTCACGCTGCTGCGCATCGCGCTGTGGCGGCACTTCCATCGCATCGAGGATGACGATGCGGCAGTCATCGCCTGGGACCCGCTACTCAGGCTCACCATCGGCGCGAGCGGCGCGCTCTGGGGCGCCTTCGGTATCGGCTTCTATCTGCTCGACGATGCCGAGATCCGCGGCGTCGTGCTTCTCATCCTCGCGAGCATGCTGGCAGCCGGCACGATCTTTTACGCGGCGCATCTGCGCGCGCATCGCGCCTATCTCCTCGCCTGCGCCCTGCCGATCGCCATCGCTTCCTTCGTGCACGGCAGGCCCGCTTCGATTCTCTTCGGCTGCATCACCTTCGTCTATATCGTTCTCATCAGCCGCGCCGCGCGCAGCGTCAACCGCAGTATCACCGGCGCGATCCGCCTGCAGCTCGAAAACGCGGCGCTGGTCGACGGTCTCAAATCGGCCAAAGACAGCGCCGAAGAGGCCAATCGCAGCAAGTCGCAGTTCCTCGCCAATATGAGCCATGAGCTGCGCACACCGCTCAACGCCGTCATCGGTTATAGCGAGATGCTGGTCGAGGACGCCGAGGCCGAAGGCGGCGCTGATGAGCGGGTGGCCGATCTCCGCCGCATCCACAGCGCCGGCCGCCACCTCCTGGCGCTGGTCAACGATGTGCTCGACCTCTCCAAGATCGAAGCGGGACGCATGGAGATGGCGGCGGACGTGATCGATCTGCGCAGTTTCCTCGACGATGTCGTCGCCACCGTGCTGCCGCTGGTTGAGAGCAATGGCAATGCCCTCGAGACAAACTGCGCGGCGGATCTCGGCACCATGCTCGGCGACGCGACCCGGCTGCGCCAGATCGTGCTCAATCTCGTCGGCAACGCGGCGAAATTCACCAAGAGCGGCCGCATCAGCCTGCGGGCGCTGCGCGAGCGCCGGCCGGAGCGCGACTGGATCAGCATCGCCGTCGCCGATACCGGCATCGGCATCGACGAGCAGGCGCTCGCCAAGCTCTTCACCGCCTTCACCCAGGCCGATGCCAGCACCGCCAGCAAATATGGCGGCACCGGACTGGGCCTCGCGCTGAGCCAGCGGTTGGCGAAACTGATGGGCGGCGGCATCACGGCCACGAGCGAGCCGGGCCGTGGCTCCTGCTTCACCCTCCGCCTGCCAGCCGCGCGCGGCGATGATCGCAGAACCGTGAGCCTCGAGGAGCGCGTGGCTCCCCAGGGTGGAGATCGCGTTAGTCTAGAGGTCTCCTGATACGTGCGAAATGATGCCATGTGTGCTATAGCCACAAAAAGGCCATGCCATCGTCTGGAAGGTTCGGTCGAAACTATGGATCGACAGGCGGATCAAGCACTTCACAAGAGTTTTGTAGGTCTTTGTTAACGGGGACAGGGTATTACCGAGTGTATGCCGCCTTCCGCCCCGGATGAATCGGAGAGCTGGATGCGCTTGAGTCCGGAGGCGCTCGAAGCGATCATCCAGCTTCACGAGCGCTTCCTTGCCCGGAAGTCCGGCGGCCGGCGGGCGCTGCTCAGCTATACCGACCTATCGGCTTGCGATCTCGCCGGTTGCGACCTGTCGGGCGCCGACCTCACCGGCGCGCGCCTGCGCCGCGCCAATCTCGCCGCAGCAGGCCTGCGCCGCGCGCGGCTCTCGCTCTGCGATTTGCGCCAGGCCAATCTCGACGCCGCCGATATGACCAAGGCGGACATGCGCGGCAGCTCCTTCCGCGGCGCGGAGATGAACCGAAGCGTGCTGGCCCATGCCGATCTGCGCGAAGCAAAGCTCACTCTCCACGAGAAGCGCCATGCGGAGATCCTGCGCAGCTTGCGCGAGCCGCTGAGCGAGGATGGCGGCGATGCCGAGACGCCGCCGATGCCGCATGGCAAATCCTACGATCTGCGCACCGATTTCACCGACGCGGCCATGCGCGGCAGCAATCTCGAAGGCGCCGATTTGCGCCGCGCCGATTTCACCGGCGCCATTCTCGAAGGCGCCAACTTCGCGCAGGCGAAGCTTGCCGGCGCCACTTTCCACTCCGCCGTGCTCACCGGCGCCATTCTCCGCGGCGCCGATCTCGAAGGCGCCGATGTCAGCGACGCCGTGCTCGATCCCGAGGCGCTCGAGCTCGCCGAGCTGGCCAAAGCCACGCGCAGCACGCCGGTCGTCCGCAGCGAGGGCGATATAACCGAGGCGCTGCGTCAGCACGCGCTCTGGCTCGACAGCCAGGGCCAGGAAGGCGCACGCGCTCTGCTCGCCAAAGTCGATCTCAGCGACCGCTCGCTGGCGAAGGCGCGGCTGGTGATGGCGCTGCTCCCCGGCGCCAAGTTCCATCGCACCGATCTCGCGCAAGCGCTTCTCGCCATGGCGGATCTCACCTCGGCCGATCTGCGCGACGCGCGGCTCGCCGGGGCCGATCTGCGCGGCGCCACGTTGCGCCGCGCCTGCTTCAACGCCGCGGACCTTTCTGGCGCCAAGCTCGGCGCGCTGATCGATGTCGGCGCGCATCACACCGATTTTCCCGCCAATGGCGACCGCGCCCGCTTCGTCGGCGCCAATCTCGCCGGCGCCAATCTGCGCCGCGCCAACCTCGTCGGCGCCGACTTCACCAATGCCGATCTCACCGGCGCGCAGCTGCAGCAAGCCAAGCTCGATGGCGCCACCTTCACCGGCGCCAAGCTCGACGAGGCCAATCTCGATGGCGCCAGCCTCCGCCGCGTGAAGGGTCTGCCGAAAACGCCGTGATCACGCCGCCGGATCAGGCCGCGTAGAAGCTCTTTCCCGTTGCCGCCATTTCGCGCAGCAGCTTTGGCGCCGCGAAGCGGTCGCCGCAGCGCTGCGCAAGGCGGTCGCAAGCAGCGAGGAAGCGGTCGATGCCGAGGCTGTGCATCTGGCTCACCGTGCCGCCGAGATAGGCCGGAAAGCCCCAGCCGAGGATCGCCCCGACATCGGCGTCGCGGGGATCGAGCACCACCTTTTCCTCGAGACAACGTGCGGTCTCGACCGATTGGACATAGAGGAGGCGCTGCTTCACCTCCGCGACATCGGGCTGCGCGCCGGCTGGCTTGAAATGCTGCGCCAAGCCGGGCCAAAGCCGCTTCGGGCCGGTGGCGGGATAGTCGTAGAAGCCTTTCCCGGCCTTCCTGCCGATGCGGCCGAGCTTCTCGACCATCAGCTCGATCACCGCATCGGACTTGGCGTTGCCGCGGTAATCCTTGCCGAGATCGGCGCGCGTCTGGTTGCGCACCTTGTGCATGAGCTCGATCGATACCTCGTCGGCGAGCGCCAACGGACCGACCGGCATGCCCGCGAGCCGCCCGGCATTGTCGATGAGCGCCGGCGCGACGCCTTCGGCGAGAAGCGTCAACCCTTCGCTCACATAGGTGCCGAAGACGCGGCTGGTATAGAAGCCGCGGCTGTCATTGACGGTGATCGGCGTCTTGCCGATGCGCCGGACATAATCCATGGCGCGGGCAAGAGAGGCATCGGAGGTCAGCCGCCCGCGGATGATCTCGACCAGCGGCATGCGATCGACCGGCGAGAAGAAATGGAGGCCGATGAAGTTCTGCGGCCGCGCGCTCGCTTCGGCGAGGCCGGTGATCGGCAAGGTCGAGGTGTTCGACGCGAAGAGCGCGCTTTCGGCCAAGACCGCCTCGGCTTTGCGCGTGACCTCGGCTTTGATCGCGCGATCCTCGAACACCGCTTCGATCACGAGCTCCGCGCCGCTCAAGTCCTCGAAGCGGGTGGTTGGAAGAATGCGTGCCAGCACCTCGTCGCGCTGCGCCGGAGCCATCCGCCCTTGCTCGACGCGTCGCTGCAACAGGCGCCCGGCCGCATCCTTGCCCTTCTCAGCCTCAGCCATGCCGGTATCGAGCAGCACCACATCGAGCCCCGCCAGCGCGCTGACATAGGCGATGCCCGCGCCCATCATGCCGGCGCCGAGCACGCCGATGCGGCGATAGCTCTGCTCCGGCACCTGCTTCGGCCGGGTTGCCAGCTTGTTGGCCTCGCCGATCGAGAAGAAGAGGGTGCGGATCATGTTGCGCGCTTCGGCCGAGAGCGCGCAATGGACGAAATAGCGGCTCTCGATCTTGAGGCCGGTGTCGAAATCGGTGATCAGCCCCTCATAGACGCAAGAGGCGATGTGGCGCGGTGCCGGATAATTGCCATAGGTCCTGGCGTGGAGCAGCGCATTACCGGCAACGAAGGTCTCTTGCCCCTTGGGCGAATGGACGCCGCCATCGGGAATGCGGAAGCCCTTCCGGTCCCAGGGCTGAACCGTATTCGCCTTGCCTTCGGTCAAGAGCCAGCGCCGCGCCGCGGCGATAAGCTGATCCTTCGGCACCACCTCGTCGACGAGCCCGGCCGCCCGCGCCTTCTGCGGCTCGAGCTTTTTGCCTTCGAGCAGCAGCGGCAGCGCGTTGCGGATGCCGATGAGCCGCGGCAGGCGCTGCGTGCCGCCGCCGCCGGGCAAAAGGCCGATCGTCACTTCGGGAAGCCCGATCTGGATGCGCGGATCGTCGGCGGCGATGCGGTGATGGCAGGCCAGCGCGATCTCATAGCCGCCGCCCAGCGCCGTGCCGTTGAGCGCCGCGCAGAACGGCTTGCCGCTTTTCTCCATGCTGCGCAGCAGCGCGTGAAAGCGCATCGTGAACGCGGTCAGGCCCGCCGCATCGACATCCCGGCCGAGCCGCGTCAGATCGGCGCCGGCAAGAAAATCGCGCCTCTTCGAGGTGACGATGACGCCCTTCACCGCGGCGTCCTTGATCGCCGTTTCGACCGCAGCGGCAAAGCGCGCCACCGATTCGTCGTTGAGCACATTCATCGCACGGTCAGCCATGTTCCAGGCAATGACGGCGATACCGTCGGCGCCGAGCTCGTAATCGATCATGGCTAGATCCGCTCGATGATGGTGGCGGTGCCCATGCCGGCGCCGACGCAAAGCGTGGCGAGGCCGGTCGATTTGCCGGTGCGCTCGAGCTCGTCCAACAGCGTACCGAGGATCATCGCGCCGGTGGCGCCGAGCGGATGGCCCATGGCGATCGCGCCGCCATTGACGTTGATCTTGCCATGCGGGATGTCGAGCACTTGCATGAAGCGCAGCACCACCGCGGCGAAGGCCTCGTTGAGCTCATAGAGATCGATATCACCGGCGCTCATGCCGGCGCGCTTCAGCGCCTTCTCCGCGGCGAAGGAGGGACCGGTGAGCATGATGGTGGGCTCGGAGCCGATCGAGGCGAAGGCGCGGATCCGGGCGCGCGGCTTGAGGCCGAGCCGCTCGCCGGTCGCTTTGGTGCCGATCAGCACCGCAGCGGCGCCGTCGACGATGCCCGAGGAATTGCCGGCATGGTGCACATGCTCGATGCGCTCGATCTCGGGATAGCGCTGGATCGCAACCGCATCGAAGCCCAGCGCCTCGCCGCTCTTGGCAAAGGACGGCTCGAGCGCGGCCAGCGACTGCATCGTCGTGTCGGCGCGGATATGCTCGTCGCGATCGAGCACGGTGAGGCCGTTCAGATCCTTGACCGGCACCACCGACCGCACGAAGCGTCGCTCCGCCCAGGCCTGCGCCGCGCGCTTCTGGCTCTCGACGGCATAGGCGTCGACATCAACTCGGCTCATGCCGTATTTGGTGGCGACGAGATCGGCGGAAATGCCCTGCGGCACGAAGTAGGTATGAAATGCGACTTCGGGGTCCATCGCCCAGGCACCGCCCGAGGCGCCCATCGGCACCCGGCTCATGCTCTCGACCCCGCCGCCGATTGCCATGTCGCTCTGACCCGACATGACCTGCGCCGCCGCCATGTTGCAAGCTTCGAGGCCGCTGGCGCAGAAGCGGTTGATCTGCACGCCGGCGGTGGTTTCGGCATAGCCGGCCTGGAGCACGGCGAGGCGGGCGATATCGGCGCCCTGCTCGGCGACGGGCTCGACGCAGCCGAGCACGACATCGTCGACCGCGGCGGTATCGAGCGCATTGCGCTCGCGCAGCGCCTCGAGCGCGGTCACGGCCAGCGCGATCGGCGTGACGCTGTGCAGCGCGCCCGACGCCTTGCCGCGGCCACGCGGCGTGCGCACGGCATCATAGATGAATGCCTCGGTCATGCTCCCTCCCTTGGGGTCTTTCCCCTAGGATAGCGGCAGGACGCCGAAGCTGCCAGAACCGCCCTCAGAGAGAGAAAAAACCGGGGCGTCCCGCTTACCGGGAGCGCCCCGCGACGCCAGCGAGGGGAGAGCGGCGTCAAGTCGGTACCTAACAGGAGAGGTACTGGCGCAACCTAACCTCGGCTTCGGCGCGGCGCCTTGATCTGGATCAAACGGCGTCAGCCATTGTGTCGCGTCGGCGATGAGCGGCGGTGGCGGCGCGGCTCACACCGAAAGGCCCGGCACCAGAAACCTGTCGAGGCGCTCGCGCAGCTCGGGTCCGATCTCGACGGCCTTGCGCGTGTCGAGATCGAAAGCGACGACGACCGCCTCGGTCGTCGCCACCGCTTCGCCGGTCTCGCGGTCGAAGAGCCAATGGGCCCAGGTGAAGGACTTGCCGCCGATCGCCTTGATCCCGGCGCGCAGCGCCAGGAGATCGCCCTCGCAGGGCGTGGTGTGATAGACGAGGCGGTATTCGAGCGCCGCGTCGCCGCTGCGCGCGGCCGAGCGATCGATGCCGCGCGCTTTTGCCACCAGATTGGGCATGGAATCGGCGACCCGGCCGATGACGGCACGGGTCACCATGAAGCCGCGATGCTCGCATTCCGCCGGCATCACCGCCGATTGCTGCGTCAGCATCAGGCCAAGCCGGTCGGCCTCGCTCCAGCTCGGCCGCGGCCGCGGCGCGTCAAGCGCGAGCCCGCGCGGCCGGGCATGCTCCGGCAGCGCCTCGCACGCGGCCGTTGCCGCCGCACGCAGCGGCTCCGGCAGCGGCAGCGGATTGCGCCGCTCGGCATCGACCATCATCGCCTCGGTCACGAAGCTGGCTGCCGCGCTGCCGGTGAGGGTATTGCGAATCTCCTGATAGAGCCTGAGGCGCTCGCCGGCGACGCCGAGCACGCCGCCCACAATGGTGAAGGGCTCGCCGGGCCGCAATTCCCGCAGAAAACGGATGTGATGATCGACCGGTGCGAGCTCGACCTCGAGGGCGCGGCATTGACGGCGCCGGGCGCGCCCTTCGAGATGGAAGAAAAGTGCATTCGCGGCGTCGCCACGCGGGCGTGGAAGAATGCGCCACCAAGCCTCCGCGCGGTCTTCGAAACCAGCCGCAACCATGGCGATCTTCCCTTCCTCGTCTTTGAGGAGGAGCGGCTCAGCTATGCCGAGCATTACCGGCGCACGGCCGCACTGGCGCGCGCGCTGGTGCGGCGCTTCGGCATCGTGAAGGGCGAGCGCGTCGCCATTGCCATGCGCAATTTCCCGGAATGGTCGCTGAGCTTCTGGGCGGCGGCTTCCGTCGGCGCCATCGTCGTGCCGCTCAATGCCTGGATGACGGGCGCGGAGCTGGAATATTGCCTCAAGGACAGCGGCGCGCGCCTCCTCATCGCCGATGCCGAGCGGGCCGAGCGGCTTGCACCGCATCTCGCGGCGCTGCCGCTCGACGCGCGGCTGGTGGTGCGTGCCGGGCGAACGCCGCCGCCGGGCTGGCGGGCCTTTGCCGAGATGCTCGACGATATCGGCCCGCTGCCGGAGGTGGCAATCGATCCCGAGGATGACGCGACGATTTTCTACACCTCCGGCACGACGGGAAAGCCCAAAGGCGCGCTCGGTACGCATCGCAACATCTGCACCAACCTGCTGAGCGGCGCTTATGCCCGTGCGCGCTCGCTGCTGCGCCGCGGCGAAAGCCTGCCGGTGCCTGGCACCGCGCCTAAGGCGGCAACCTTGCTCTCGGTGCCGCTGTTTCACGCGACCGGCTGTCATTCCGTGCTGTGCGGCAATCTCTATGCCGGCAACAAGCTGGTGTTGATGTATCGCTGGGATCCCGAGCGCGCCATGCAGCTCATCGAGCGCGAGCGCATCACCAGCTTTGGCCACGTGCCGTCCATGGCCTGGCAGGTGATCGAGCATCCGAATTTCGCGCGCTATGACCTCTCGAGCGTCGAGAGCATCGCCTATGGCGGCGCGCCGGCCGCGCCGGAGCTGGTGGCGCGGATCAAAGCGAGTTTCCCCAAGGCGATGCCGGGGAACGGCTATGGCCTCACCGAGACCTCGTCGGTGACGTCGCAGAACCTCGCCGAGGATTACCAGCGCAAGCCCGACAGTGCCGGCCTCGTCATTCCGGTCTGCGATGTGCGCGTGGTCGATGCCGCGGGCGAGGATGTGCCCCAAGGCGGGGTCGGCGAGCTTTGGGTGAAAGGGCCCAATGTGGTGAAGGGCTATTGGAACAACCCGGAAGCGACGGCGGCGAGCTTTGGCGGCGGCTGGCTGCGCACCGGCGACCTCGTGCGTTTCGACGAAGAGGGCTTTCTCTACATCCTCGACCGGGCCAAGGACATGCTGATCCGCGGCGGCGAGAATGTGTACTGCGTCGAGGTCGAGGATGCGCTCTACAGCCATCCCGCGGTGATGGACGCGGCGGTGGTCGGTATTCCACATCGCGTGCTCGGCGAGGAAGTGGGCGCTGTGGTGCAGGTGAAGCCGGGGGCGAGCATCGGCGAGGACGCGCTGCGCCGCCACGTCGCCGAGCGCCTCGCCGCGTTCAAGGTGCCGTCCCGCATCGTGCTGCGCGATGCGCCGCTGCCGCGCAACGCCAATGGCAAGATCTTGAAACGCGAGCTGCGTGTCGTGTTTTCTGCAGACCTGCCGGTGCGTCCTTCGACAGGCTCAGGATGAGGACGTTTCTTTATGGCCCTGAGAAGATACCCTTAAGAAAATTAGGGCGCCTCAGGGCGCGGCTCAGGCGGCGCGGATCCTGGCGAAGAACTGGTCGACCTCGCGGCGCAGCATGTCGGCCTGCTCGCCGAGGCCGTTGGCCGAGGCGAGCACCTGCGTTGCGGCGGCGCCGGTCGCGCTGGCGGCACGGTTGACGCCGGAGATGTTCTGCGACACGTCGCCGGTGCCGCGCGCGGCTTCCTGCGTGTGCCGGGTGAT
>JASHUO010000192.1 GCA_030039975.1 Alphaproteobacteria bacterium | reverse complement strand
GCTGGTCGGCGAGGTGCTCGGCGCCGGCCTCACCATTCCGCTGGTGCTGCCGCTGGTCGGCGGCAGCTGGGAATGGAGCTTCGCGTTCTGGGGCGTGCCGGTGCTGGCGACGGCGCTGCTGCTGATGCTCGGCACGCCCCATGCGGCGCCACACGCGGCATCGCCGCGGCTCAAATGGTGGCCGGATTGGCGCGACCCGCGCACCTGGCAACTGGGCTTGGTGCAAGGCGGCGGCTCGGCGCTCTACTTCGCCACCAACGCCTTCATTCCCGACTATCTCCACGCCACCGGCCAGCCGGCGCTGGTCAATGCCTGTCTCACGGCGCTCAATTCCGGCCAGGTGCCGGCCTCTTTCGTCCTGCTGCTGCTGGCGCGCCGGCTCGCCGCCCGCAAGGCGCCCGTCATCATCGCGGCGCTCGCCGGCCTGCTCTCGCTCGGCGGCCTGCTCGTTGCCGTGCCGGCGGTGATGGTCACCAGCGCCGTCATCATCGGCTTCGCCGCCGCGTTCATCCTGATCCTGACGCTCGCCTTGCCGCCGCTGCTGGTGCCGCCCGAGGAGGTGCACCGGCTTTCCGCCGGGGTGCTCACCATCAGCTATGGCCTCGCCTTCTTCGTGCCGCTGCTCGGCGGCGCGGTCTGGGACGCAACCGGCCTCACCGCGACGGCTTTCCTGCCGGGCGCCATCGGCGCGCTGCTGGTGCTGGTGCTGGGCGCGACCTTGAAGCCGGTGCGCCTCGACAGCTAGTCGAGTCAGGAAATGGTGTCGCCGGGCGTGATGCAATGCGCGGTCCGAGCCGGCACGTAATCGATGAAGAGCTCGGAAGACTGCTCCGGCGTCACCGCGAGAGTATCGGGCGGCGGTGCCGATTGCGGCGATTTCTGCGCGTCGCGCACTTCGCCTTGCACGCTCTCGGGCGCTGCCGCGAAGGCGACGCGCTTCTCGATGAAGAGCTGCACGCGCAGATGCTGATGCGGCTGGTCGAGATCGATGACGCCGGAGCAACGCTGACCGTAACGCTCGACCAGCTGCTGCACGGCGTCCGGTGTGCTGAGCCCCTCGGCATGCGCGGCATCGAGCGTCTCCTGGGGCAGCACGAGCAGCACGCCCGCCGCGCCCAAGGTGATCGCCGGCGCGAGATTGGCTTCGACCGCTTGCGCGTCCCAGGCGCGATCCAGCCAATTGGCATGCGCCGGTCCCGCGATCAGCATGGCCGCGGCGACATAGGTTGCGATCCGCATGATGGCACCTCCATTCAACCCCACATGTGCAAGGCACATGCCACTTTCGCTTCCTGGCCCCGATAAACGGATGGCAGGCCGCGACGAGTTCCTCCCTGCCGGCTGGCAACGGGCGCCACTCGGCTGTTAGGCTGGCGCGAGCGCAGAAAAGAAGGAGATAGGCGCCATGGCGGAGCCGGCATTGGCGGGGATTCGCGTCATCGATCTCACCTCGCACCTTTCAGGACCCTATTGCTCGATGCTGCTCGCCGATCACGGCGCCGACGTGATCAAGGTCGAGCGCCCCGGCGAAGGCGACGATGCCCGGCACATGCCGCCCTTCATCGCCGGCGAGAGCTCGCCCTTCCTGCTGTGGAACCGGAACAAGCGCAGCATCGCGCTCGACCTCAAGGAGGAGCGCGACCGCGCTCTCTGCCGCGAGCTGGCGCGGAGCGCCGATGTCTTCCTCGAGAATTTCAAGCCCGGCACGGCGGCACGGCTCGGGCTCGGCTATGACGATCTCGCCGCGCTCAACCCGCGGCTGGTCTACGCCTCGATCTCAGGCTATGGCCAGACCGGCCCTTATGCCGAGCGGCCCGGCTTCGATCTGATGATGCAGGCCCAGACCGGCATCATGTCGGTGAACGGTCCCGAGGATGGGCCGCCGCACCGCCTGCCGCTCGCCATCTGCGATATCGGCGCCGGCATGTTCGCGGCCTTCGGCATTCTCGCGGCGTTGCAAGCGCGCGCACGCACCGGACGCGGCCAGCATGTCGACACCTCGCTCTACGAAGCGGGCATCGCCTTCGGGGTCTACGAGGCGGCGCATGTCTTCGCCACCGGCGAGCGGCCGGCGCGGCTCGGCCAGCAGCATCGCGGCGGCGCGCCCTATCAGGTCTTTCGCAGCCGCGATGGCTGGGTCACGATCGGCCCCAACACGCCGCGGCTCTGGCGCAAATTCTGCGAGGTGATCGGCCGGCCCGAGCTGGCGGAAGATCCGCGCTTCAAGGACAAGGCGTCGCGCGTCGCCAATCGCCAAGCGCTGGTGGCGCTGCTCGAAGCGGTGCTGGTCGCCGAGAGCACGGAGCATTGGGTCGAACTCCTCAACCGCGCCGGCATTCCCGTCGGTCCGGTCAAGACCTATGACGAGGTCTATGCCGATCCGCAGGCGAAGGCGCGCGCGATGGTCGTCGACGTCGAGCACCCGACTGCGGGCCGCGTCAGGACGCTTGGCGTGCCGGTCAAGTTGTCAGAAACTCCCGGGGGAGTGCGATTTCCTGCGCCTCGACTCGGTGAGCACGGGGCGGCGATCCTGGCGGAAATCGAGGCGCGCCGAGGGGCGGATCGCGGCCGATGAGGGGGCCGCCCCGAGATGCACCGACAAGGCTGTGTCCGCAATATGTCCGCGCGCGGACATAGCGCTGGCAAAAGTAAAAACCGCGCCGGCGAGGGCGGGTGACGCGCATCTGCTGCGAGCGCTGTGGGCGGTACCGCTGCCGAACCCGGAGCGGCAGGCTGATCTCCTGGTGCTTGCGCTCGGCGACGCGGAGTTGCCGTTCAATCAATATGTCTATCGGCGCGCGGAACGCTTCTGCGCGGAGATCGGAACCGAAGATGATCCTGCCGGGGGAAACACGGGCGGCCTTGTTCTCATCGAGCAAAAGCTCATCGAACAC
>JASHUO010000021.1 GCA_030039975.1 Alphaproteobacteria bacterium | reverse complement strand
ACATGGACGCGCGTCGCCGGCTGCCGCGGCACGCCGGCCGCGCGGTCATTTGCGCCCGGGACGCGCTTTCTACGCGTGTGATCGAAGATGAAGACGCGGGCCGCGTCGGTCGCGTGAGCGATGGCGGCCTCCGCCTCGGGGTAATAGACCTTGCGCAGTTCGTCATCATCCCAGAAATCACGGATGGCGGTCTCATGCCTCAAGAGCGCGAATCCCTCGCGATCGAGCGAGATCTCCGACGCGATGGGACGCGCATCGTAGATCGGGACCGTGTGGGTCTCGGGCGCCGTATTGGAGCGCGGCACGCCCGCCGGCGGCTCGCAAGCATAGTTGCGCGGCCGCTCGGTCATCGGCGCCAGGTAATTCAGCGCCGCGTCGACATGCGCCAAGTCTGACAGCGGTCGGATATGCGCGTTCATAGCTCAGTCCTCCAGAGTCGTTCGAGCAGCTGATAATCGCGTCCGGTGAAAGGGATGCCGTCGCCGAGGGAAAGCGAGAGGGCGGCTTCGCGCAGCGCGTCCTCGCGCGCGAGACGCGTATCGCGCGCTTCCGCGTCCTGCGGTGACGGGGCGGGCTGCCGGGCCGATCGGACGCGCAGAGAGAACAGCGCGCGCGCCCAGGAGAGCGCGGCTTCAAGCTCCTTTGGCCGGGCTCCGGATCCCTGAGAGTTTGTCAGCTTCTCGCCTGCGGTGCGAGGCATTGCAGCCTCCCCTCGTATTCACTTGGCACCAACAATTGAGCTTCTTTTCCGGAATGACAAAGGACAGTTTGTCAGCGCGACCTATGAGATATTGTCATGACGACGGCTGGAATGCCGCCATCGCCCTACTCTCCGACCGGCATCGCGCCGCGGCTATGATCGCCGGGCATGGGCGCTATTTCCGTATGGGCATTCCTAAGCCCGGCGCGGAGGCTAACTTCTATGGTTCTATCGTCGGGCGGGCGGCGGGCGGCGGCGACAAGCGGACGTGACGAGGCAGTGACGATGCACTCAGGCAAACAGCTCAGGCTCGGCGCTTTCATGCGCCCCGTCAGCATCCATACCGGGGCATGGCGCTATCCCGGCGCCTATCCGGATGCGAATTTCAATTTCGCGCATCTGAAGCGCTTCATTCAGACTCTCGAGCGCGGCAAGTTCGACGCCTTCTTCATGGCCGATCATCTTGCCGTTCTCAATATGCCGATCTCGGCGCTGAAGCGCAGCCATACCGTCACCTCGTTCGAGCCCTTCACCTTGCTCTCGGCGCTCGCCGGCGCCACCGAGCGCATCGGCCTCGTCGCGACGGCATCGACAACCTTCGATCAGCCCTATCACATCGCGCGCCGCTTCGCTTCGCTCGATCATATCAGCGGCGGCCGCGCCGGCTGGAACGTCGTCACCACCTCCAATCCCGACGCCGCGCTCAATTTCGGTTTGGAGGAGCATGTCGAGCATGATGAGCGCTACGCCCGCGCGCGCGAATTCTACGACGTCGTAACCGGCCTCTGGGACAGTTGGGCCGACGACGCCTTCGTTCGCGATGTCGAGGAAGGTCTCTATTTCGATCCCGCCAAGCTGCATGTGCTGAACCATAAAGGGCGTCATTTGTCGGTGCGCGGGCCGCTCAATATCGCACGCCCCGTCCAGGGCTGGCCGGTGATCGTGCAGGCCGGCGCCTCTGAGGCCGGGCGGCAGCTTGCCGCCGAGACGGCGGAAATGGTGTTTGCGGCATCCTCGACCCTCGAGGCGGGCCGGCGCTTTTTTGCCGATGTGAAGGGGCGCATGCGCAAGCTCGGGCGCGATCCGGACGATCTCAAGATCCTTCCGGGCGCCTTCGTGGTGGTCGGCGACACGGTGGAAGAGGCGCGCCGCAAGCGGGCGCACCTCGACAGCCTCGTGCATTACGACAGCGGCATCGCCTCGCTCTCGAGCGCGCTCGGCCAGGATGCCTCGCGCTTCGACCCGGACGGCCCTCTGCCGGAAATTCCCGACACCAACGCCAGCAAGAGCGGACGCGAGCGCGTCATCGAGCTTGCCCGGCGCGACAATTTGACGGTGCGCCAACTGGCCCAGCGGGTCGGGAGCTATTCCGGCTTGGCCTTCGTCGGCACCCCGATGTCGATCGCCGACGCGATGGAGGAGTGGCTCGCTACGGAAGGATCTGACGGTTTCAACGTGATGTTCCCCTACCTGCCGGGCGGCCTCGACGACTTCGTCGACCGGGTGGTCCCTGAGCTGCAACGCCGCGGGCTCTTCCGCCGCGAATATGAAGGAAAGACGCTGCGCGAGAATCTCGGCCTCAAGCGGCCTAAGAACCGCTTCTTCCCGGACTAGCGGAGCCGCGCGACCCACAATCCACGATACGGAGCTCGTTGATGACCACTGCCAATGACCGCACGGCCGATCACCCGATCGACAAGCTATTTCTCGACCGCTGGTCGCCACGCGCCTTCACCGGCGAGTGCATCCCCCAGAAGACGCTCGACATTCTCTTCGAAGCAGCCCGTTGGGCGCCGTCCTCCTACAACTCGCAGCCCTGGCGGTTCCTCTACGCCCGCCGTGACACGGCCCACTGGGAGACCTTTCTCGGCCTGCTCAACGAGTTCAATCGCTCCTGGGCGAAAGCGGCGGGGGCGATCGTCATCGTCGTCTCGCGCTCGACCATGCTCCCGCCGGGCGCCGACAACGAGGTTCCCTCGCACAGCCATTCCTTCGACGCCGGTGCCGCTTGGGCGCAGCTTGCGCTGCAGGCGACACTCTCCGGCTGGCACGCTCATGCCATGGTCGGCTTCGACCGCGACCGGGCCTTCTCGTCGCTCAACGTGCCAGCGGGCTATCGGGTGGAGGCGGCGATCGCCATCGGCAAACTCGGACCGAAGACCTTGTTGCCCGAGGCGCTGGCCGCCCGCGAGGCGCCGAGCCGGCGCAAGCCGCTTGCGGAAATCGCCTTCGAAGGCGGCTTCACCAAGCAGCCTCGATGACCGGATCGATGATCGTTTCGATCCGCAATGCGCGACACACCTCAGCTGATGAGCACGGCGTCTAAGGGGTCCAGTGCTACCCTCTTCCCACCACCGCGCTCTTTGACATCGTGCAGGAAAAAAATGCTCCCGGTGTACACCGGGGGCGTAGGCGCCTCCCGCCGTTCCGGGCTTGACCGGGCCTCAGCGTTGCTCGCTCATCGCTGCAGCGCCGGCGGCTTCGGACCACCCGTCGCCCAATCGAGCAGCTCGGCGGTGTGGACGACGGGAAGCGCGCTCGCGCCGGCGATCTGCTCGATACAGCCGACATTGCCGGCGGCGACCAGCTCGGCGCCGGTGCTTTCGATGTTGCGCACCTTGCGCTCTTGCAAGCGGCGGGCGATCTCCGGCTGCAGCATGTTGTAGGTGCCGGCCGAGCCGCAACAGAGATGCGCCTCCGGCACTTCGAGCACGGTGAAGCCCGCCTGTGCCAACAGGCGCTGCGGCGGATCGCGCAGCTTCTGACCATGCTGCAACGAGCATGCGGCGTGATAGGCGACGCGGCCGCCGATGCCGGGGACGCTCGGCGCCAGGCCGAGCTCGCTCATGAGCTCGGACACATCCTTGGCAAGCGCCGAGATGCGCGCCGCTTTCTCGGCGTAATCCCGATCCTCCCGCAGCATGTAGCCGTAATCCTTGACGGTGACGCCGCAGCCCGAAGTGTTGATGACGACCGCATCGAGCCCGCCCTT
>JASHUO010000191.1 GCA_030039975.1 Alphaproteobacteria bacterium | reverse complement strand
CTCGAAGCGCTCGGCCGCCACTGTCGCGACCGGCTCGTGCCGATCCCGGGTGAAGTGGGTCTCCATCTCGCGGCACGGCTCGTGGGCCCGGTCGAGGCCGGCGCCGTCGTTGCCGCTGCTGCGGCACGCGGCATCAAGCTTCAGGCGCTGCAGGGCTATGCCGAGAAGGTGAAGGGCGCCGCCAACGGCTTGGCGTTCGGGCTGGGGCTGATCGAAGCGGATCGGATCGACGCCGGTATAAGGGAATTGGCCAAGGTGATGAGGTCCAGCTCCTAGCTACGGCTGGCGATTGATCGTCCAGTCATAGGGAAAGAATCGGATCTCGTAATTGTCGGGCAGCTGATCGCTGCGCCAAAGGTCGACGTAGCGGGCGAGGCTCGGTGCTCGACGTAGGAAATCCGCCTGGTAAAAGCTCAGAATCTCGCTCAACCAGATTTCACGCCGCGACCGGTCGATGGTGAGGTTGCGGGGCTCGGCGAAAAACGCCCGCGCCGCCGCATCGAGTTGGCGGTCGAGAATTTTGCCATCGAACGGCACTTGCGGCAGGCGCGGGCAGGAGACCGACATGCAGTTGAGCGCAAAATGCACGCGTTCATCACCAAATGACCGGATCTTCTCTGTCTCGAGGTCGTAGAGCGAGATCGCCTCGCCGCCGATGACGACATGCTTCAGCCGAAAGAACTCGATCCGGCCGAAGAAATCGAGTCGTTCCGGTATGCCCGAGTCCAACACGTTATACATCGAGAGCGCGTTGTAGGCGTTGATGAGATAGGCGAGGCGGCGGGTCGGGTCGACGATGCCGTCGGGTGGCGTCGCGGCGATATAGGCGACATAGCTGTCGAGATCGCTCCGGTGGGTGGCAAGGGCCACGAAATTGACGCGGCCGAACGTGTCGACATAGCTCGCAAGAACCCGCGCCCATGCGTCTTCCGGGTCGGCGCCACGGCTCGCGGAAGACGGGACGGGCACGGTCGAGCAAGCGGCAACGCAGGCGAGCAGGAACGCGATAAATGTCCGCCGCGGCGGTTCACCCCGCGTCATGCGCGCGGCGGCGGCGGCAGTCGAGATCGACCCTTCGCGATCACCTTCCGGGGTCTGGCCGGCGCGTCGGCGAAACCTGTCAAAGGCTCCCAGTGCCGTCGCGCGCCGCCGGCCTCGACCTCGAGCGGCTCGAGAATGAAGCTGTCGCGACGCGCATTGTGCAGGCACATCGAAACCGGCCCTTGCGCGGTCATCGCCATGAAGATGCATGCCTCGATGCGATCACGCTCGAGAGCGCACGCGTCCATGAAATTGTGGATGAGGAAGCTGACCTTATTCATCCGGCCATGGCCGCGCACGAGGTCGTGGCGCATCGCCCACAGCTTGCGCGCGGCCCAGCCGGAACCGCAGCGCCACAGCCATGGTTGCGTCGCGGCCCAGCGCGCGTAAGTGCGCAGCGCGCGGCCCGGCCTGCGCCGATCGTCGACGAGATCGGTGGACGCATCCAGCACATCGGCGACGAGCGCTGGATCGTCGAGCAGATCATGCGCTCGCCCGCCGGCGACAAGCGCCGCGGCGTAGCGGTTGCACCGCGCATGGCCGACGGGGGTTTCGAAGTTGAGGCGGGTGCCTGCGCCAATCTCGATCTGCCGCGCCACCGCGTCCGGGGTTATCAGCGCGGGCCGGGCGCCAGCGACGCCGCGCCCCGTATCGGCCTGCAGCTGGAACGAGGCGAGCCGCACGGCGTCGGCATGAGCGACGAAGAACCGCGCCAGGGCGGGCACTTGCTCGAAGTTCCCGCGATGGATCGTCGTGTTGAACATGATGGCGACGCCGAGTCCGCGTGCGCGCTCGATATACGCGCGGCGTACGGCGTTGAGCGCCGCCTCGTCGGCGTAGCCCTTGCGCTGCTGCGTGTCATCGACGTGAAAGGCGACGTCGACGAGCCCGGCGGCGGCCAGCTCCGCCAAGAGCGATCGCGTCGCCTTGATCCCATTGGTCATCAGCGTCGGCCGCATGCCGAGCGCGGCAATCCGCCGGACGATCGCGACCAGCTCGTCGCGCCGGCGCAGCGTCGGATCGCCGCCCGTCACTTGCACATCGCAGTTCCGGCCATAGACCCTGTGGATCAGGTCGATGCGGCGAAAGAGCTCCGCCAAAGGCAGGTCGCGGACGGCTTCCGATGTCTCCGAGAGATAGCAGAGCGTGCAATCGAGATTGCAGCGCTGCGTGATCTCGAGCGCGACGCAGCCGGCGGCGAAGCGCCGGCCCATCGGCTGGCCCTTGCGCCATTGCCCGGTGCTTTCCATGCGGTGGCGTGCGCGCGCGAGCATGCCCTCAGGCGTGTCGGGCCTGTCAGGTCGCCATTCGGCGATCTCGTCTCGGCTCATATAGTCCATGGCAGCCCTGCCGAACCATCGTTTGTGGCGCCCGGACGTCTCTTAGGATAGTACCTCGACGGCGAGCTCACGCCGTCGTCACGATCTTGCGAGCGACCAGCACGGCTCGGAGGTGCGAGGCTTCACCCGGATGAGCCTTGAAGACGCTTTGTTGCCCCTCGTCCCGTGAATGAGGCAACACTATCCTTTCCGGTTCGGAGATTAAGAAGGGAAGGCACCTGGTGAAGGCTGCGATGCAGGGCGCGAAGCCTCCGGAAAGTTGGCAGAATCGGCTGAAAGGCGCCGTGCGCAACGTCACGTGGCTTGTCGCGCTCGGCGCTCCCCTGTTGCTTGGAGCTTGCGCCGCCGACAAGGTCCAGGAGCCGGTTGTCGCCAATCGCTTCGCGCTGACGGCAGAACAGACCGAAGTTGGTGCAGTCGGCGTTTACGTGACGCGCAAAGACGATACGCTGCTCGACGTCGCGCGCCAGTTCGATCTCGGCTTCACACAGCTTATGACCGCCAACCCGGGCGTCGATCCCTGGCAACCGGGCGTTGGCCGGCGCATTGCGCTGCCCAGCCAGTACATTCTGCCGGACGGCCCGCGTCGCGGCATCGTGATCAATCTTGCCCAGAACCGGCTTTACTACTTCCCGCCGGGCGGCGGCACGGTCGAGACCTATCCCATCGGCGTCGGGGTGCAGGGGCGCACGACGCCGCTCGGCACAACCCGTGTCGTCGCCAAGCGCACCCATCCGCGCTGGGTCGTGCCGGCGTCGATCCGGCGGGAAAAGCCGGACTTGCCGGCTGTCGTGCCGCCGGGTCCTGACAATCCGCTTGGCAACTACGCCTTCGAGCTGGGCTGGCCGAGCTATCTGATTCACGGCACCAACAAGCCCGACGGAATCGGCCGCAACGTCAGTCACGGCTGCATCCAGCTCTATCCCGAGGATGTCGAGCGGCTCTTCGGCGAAGTCGCCATCGGCACGCCGGTGCGCGTCGTGAACGAAGGGGCGCAGACCGCGTGGATCGACGGCGACCTCTATATCGCCGTCTATCCGACCAAAGAGCAGGAGGACCAGATCGACGTCGACGAGAAGATGACGCCGATCTTGTACCCGCACCTCAAGCAGCGCCTGTCGGCCGCGGCAGGCGATCGCGCGGCGGATATCGATTGGGAGATCGTCGAACGCGCCGACAGGGATCGCAGCGGCGTTCCGGTGCGCATCACCTTCAAGGGACAGCGACCCGACGTCGCGCTGCGGTGACCCCCGAGGGGATGCTTCTACCCACACGGGCTAGGTACGAACCCCGTTCAAGAAAAGATCGACCGCGGCGCGGATGCTGGCGTTCAGGCTGCGCTTGTCGCCGAGACCGAGCGCCGCCAGGCGCAAACGGCTGTCGACAACGACGCTGATGAACTGTTCGGCGGCGAGCTCCAGGTCGAGCGGGCGCAGCTCTCGCTCGAAGCGTGCCAGCGCCGAGGCGACGGCGCGCACCGCCGGCTGCCTTCCCTCCTGGTGCGCCAGCCGGCCGAACTCGGGATGGCGTTCCGCCTC
>JASHUO010000020.1 GCA_030039975.1 Alphaproteobacteria bacterium | reverse complement strand
CGGCGTCGTGCGCGCGCTGATCGGACCAGGGCTCGTCGAGGCGGTGGCGCTGCCGAGCCGGCCGCCACGCGCCGCGCCGGATTGGCGCCGCCCGGGTCCGCGCCTCTCCTCGGCGCAGGAGCTTGCGGCCGAAGACCTCGTCGCCAAGGTGAACGCCGGCGGCTTCACCACCACGCTCATCGACGGCGTCACCGGCTCCGGCAAGACCGAAGTCTATTTCGCCGCCATCGCCGCGGCGCTGGAGCGCGGCCGGCAAGTGCTGGTGCTGCTGCCCGAAATCGCTTTGAGCGGCCAGTGGCTGCGGCGCTTTACCGAGCGCTTCGGCGCGGAGCCGGCGCAGTGGCACAGCGATCTCGGCCATGCCGAGCGGCGCGACACCTGGCGCGGCGTTGCCGAGGGCAGCGTGGCGGTGGTGGTGGGCGCGCGCTCGGCGCTCTTCCTGCCCTTTCCCGATCTCGGCCTCATCATCGTCGATGAGGAGCACGACGCTTCCTTCAAGCAGGAGGACGGCGTCATCTATCATGCGCGCGACATGGCGGTGGTGCGCGCGTCGCTCGCCAAGCTGCCGATCGTGCTGGTCTCGGCGACGCCCTCGCTCGAGACCACGATCAATGTCGAGCAGCACCGTTATCAGCGCCTGCATCTGCCGGCGCGCCACGGCACGGCGCAGCTTCCCGAGATCCGCGTCATCGATCTGCGCCGCGCCAAGCCCGCGCGGCAGCGCTTCCTCGCGCCGCCGCTGGTGGCGGCGTTGACCGAGACGCTGGCGGCGGGCGAGCAGGCGATGCTGTTCCTGAACCGGCGCGGCTATGCGCCGCTCACCCTCTGCCGCAGCTGCGGCTTTCGCCTGCAATGTCCGAACTGCACCGCCTGGCTGGTGGAGCATCGCTTCCATGGCCGCTTGCAATGCCATCATTGCGGCCACAACGAGCCCTTGCCGCCGCTCTGTCCGAATTGCGGCGATGCCGGCAGCTTCGCCGCTTGCGGTCCCGGCGTCGAGCGCCTCGCCGAGGAGATGGCCGAGCGCTTTCCCCAGGCGCGGCTTGCGGTGATGACGAGCGACACGCTGATCGGTCCGCGCGCCGCCGCCGCGCTCATCGACAGCGTCGCAAGCCACGCGATCGACGTGCTCATCGGCACGCAAGTGATGGCGAAGGGCCATCACTTCCCGCTGCTGACCCTGGTCGGCGTCGTCGACGCCGATCTCGGCCTCTCCGGCGGCGATCTGCGCGCCGCCGAACGTACCTTCCAGCTCCTGCACCAGGTCGCCGGCCGCGCCGGCCGGGCCGAGCGGCCGGGCATCGTCTATCTCCAGACTTATATGCCGGAGCATCCGGTGATGCGCGCCTTGATCGCCGACGACCGCGATCGCTTCCTCGCCGCGGAGGCCGAGGCGCGGCGCGCGCAGGGCTGGCCGCCTTTCGGCCGCTTGGCCGCGCTCATCATCTCGGCGCCCGACGAGGACAGCGCCGACGAGGTGGCCCGCGCCTATGCGCGCGCCGCGCCGCACATGCCCGGCGTCGAGGTGCTGGGACCGGCGCCGGCGCCGCTCGCGGTGCTGCGCTCGCGCCACCGCCGGCGCTTCCTGCTCAAGACCAAGCGCAACGTCCACATACAGGCGGTGCTGCGCGAATGGCTGGCGGCGGTGAAAGTGCCGAGCACGGTGCGCGTTCAGGTCGATATCGATCCCTACAGCTTCCTCTGAGCGCCACATCGCCGTTCCGCAATTGTTCCGAGATGACGGTGCCGCGCAGTGCGGCAGCCCACTTATTGCGCCGTACCGAGGCGTGTGTTAGAACCCCCGCGCTTTCCGGGCGCGCGCTGCGCGCGTTGCGGATTTTTGTCGTGAAAATCGGCGGGAAAGCACGTCATTCAAGCATCCCCGACCCGACGCTCTCGTCCGAGGGAAAACGAGGACAGTTCTACGTGGCAGCGCAGGAGAAAGGCGTATCCGGACTGGCCGAACGCTACGCGGTGGCGCTGTTCGATCTCGCCGATGAGCGGAAAGCGCTCGATGCGGTGGCCGGCGATCTGCAGAGTCTGCGCGCCTTGCTGCGCGAGAGCGCCGATCTTCGCCGCCTCATCCGCAGCCCCGTGCTGTCGCGCGATGCGCAAGGCAAGGGCATCGCGGCCTTGGCGGAGACGGCGCAGCTCTCGCCGCTGACGCGCAATTTCCTCGGCCTGCTGGCGCATAACCGCCGGCTCTTCGCCTTGCCCGAGATGATCCAGAGCTATTTGAGCCGGCTCGCCGAGAAGCGCGGCGAGGTCACCGCGCATGTCGCGACGGCACAGGATCTCTCGCCGCAGCAGCGTGACGCCGTCGGCGAGCAGTTGCGCAAGGCGGTCGGCCGCAAGGTCGCTGTCGATATCGAAGTCGATCCCAGCCTGCTCGGCGGAATCGTCGTCCGGGTCGGGTCGCGGATGGTCGATGCGTCGCTCAAGAGCAAGCTGCACCGGCTGCAGCTTGCCATGAAGGGGGTTCAGTGATGGAAATCCGCGCCGCGGAAATCTCGGCGATCCTCAAAAACCAGATCGCCAATTTCGGCACCGAGGCCGATGTCGCCGAGGTCGGCCAGGTGCTGTCGGTGGGCGACGGTATCGCCCGCGTCTACGGCCTCGACAAGGTGCAGGCCGGCGAGATGGTCGAGTTCGCGAACGGCGTCAAGGGCATGGCGCTCAACCTCGAGACCGACAATGTCGGCGTCGTCATCTTCGGTGGCGACGTCGGTGTCCGCGAGGGCGAGACGGTAAAGCGCACCGGCGCCATCGTCGACGTGCCGGTCGGGCGCGGGCTCTTGGGCCGCGTCGTCGACGCGCTCGGCAATCCGATCGATGGCAAGGGGCCGCTCAAGGACGTGACGCGCGCCCGCGTCGAGGTGAAGGCGCCGGGCATCATTCCGCGCAAATCCGTGCATGAGCCGGTGCAGACGGGCCTCAAGGCGATCGACGCGCTGGTCCCGATCGGCCGCGGCCAGCGCGAGCTCATCATCGGCGACCGCCAGACCGGCAAGACCGCGGTTGCGATCGACGCCTTCCTCAATCAGAAGACCATCAACGCCTCGGGCGACGAGAAGCGCAAGCTCTATTGCGTTTATGTTGCCGTCGGCCAGAAGCGGTCGACCGTGGCGCAGATCGTCAAGACGCTGCAGGATTACGGCGCGCTCGACTATTCGATCGTGGTCGCCGCCACCGCGTCCGAGCCGGCGCCGCTGCAGTTCCTGGCGCCTTATGCCGGCTGCGCCATGGGCGAGTACTTCCGCGACAACGGCATGCACGCGGTCATCGTCTATGACGACCTTTCCAAGCAGGCGGTGGCCTATCGCCAGATGTCGCTGCTGCTGCGCCGCCCGCCTGGCCGCGAAGCCTATCCCGGCGACGTCTTCTATCTCCACTCGCGGCTGCTCGAACGCGCCGCCAAGATGAATGACGATCACGGCGCCGGCTCGCTCACCGCGCTGCCGGTGATCGAGACCCAGGCGGGCGACGTCTCCGCCTACATTCCGACCAACGTCATTTCGATCACCGACGGGCAGATCTTCCTCGAGACCGATCTCTTCTATCGCGGCATCCGCCCGGCCATCAATGTCGGCCTCTCCGTGAGCCGCGTCGGCTCGGCAGCGCAGATCAAGGCGATGAAGCAGGTTGCCGGCCGCATCAAGCTCGAGCTCGCGCAATACCGCGAGATGGCCGCTTTCGCCCAGTTCGCCAGCGACCTCGACGCCTCGACGCAGCGCTTGCTGGCGCGCGGCGCCCGGCTCACCGAGCTGTTGAAGCAGCCGCAATACGCGCCGATGCCGGTCGAGGAGCAGGTGGTGTCGATCTTCGCCGGCACCCGCGGTTATCTCGACAAGGTCGAGGTCGCGCAGGTGACCCGCTTCGAAGCCGCCATGCTGGGCGAGCTCAAGACGCAGAAGCCGGCTATTCTCGAGGCGATCCGCAGCAAGCGCGAACTCGCCGGCGACACGGAGAAGGAGCTCGCCGCCTTCCTCGACGGTTTCGCCAAGACCTTCGCTTAGGGAAGGTCCGCCGCGTGGCCACGCTCAAGGAATTGCGGCTTCGCATCCGCTCCGTCCGCTCGACGCAGAAGATCACTTCGGCGATGAAAGTGGTGGCGGCATCGCGCCTGCGGCGCGCGCAGGAGCAGGCCGAGGCGGCACGGCCCTATTCGACGCGCATGGAGCGCATGCTCTCCTCGCTCGCGGCCAATCTCCGCGGCCAGACCAATGCGCCGAAGCTGCTCGCCGGCACCGGCCGCGAGCAGACGCATCTGCTGCTCGTCGCGACCTCGGATCGTGGTCTTGCCGGCGGCTTCAACGCGACGATCTTGCGCGCGGCGCGGCGCACGATCCGCGAGCTTCAAAGCGCCGGCAAGACCGCGAAGCTTTTCGTCATCGGCCGCAAGGGGCGCGATGGGCTGCGCCGCGACTATGCCCGCCTCATCGCCGAGAGCAAGACCGATGTCGGCCGCTTCAAGCTCACCTTCGAGGATGCCCAGGCGATCGCCGATCGGGTGCTGACGCTTTTCGAGGCGGGCGAGTTCGACGTCTGCAGCATCATCTACAACCGCTTCCGTTCGGCCATCACCCAGGTCGTGACCAAGCAGCAGCTCATCCCCTTCGCGCCGCCGCAGCGGGGGGAAGAAAAGCCGACGGGCACGGTGCCGGGCGCGATCTACGAGTTCGAGCCGGAAGAGAGCGAAATCCTGGGCGATCTCTTGCCGCGCAATCTCGCGGTGCAAATCTTCGCCGCGCTGCTCGAGAACGCGGCGAGCGAGCAGGGCGCGCGCATGACCGCGATGGACAACGCCACGCGCAACGCCGGCGACATGATCGACGAGCTCAGCATCACCTACAACCGCACGCGCCAGGCGCAGATCACCAAGGAGCTCATCGAGATCATCTCCGGCGCCGAGGCGCTGTGATGATCGCAAAGATTTTTGGTGCCACACCCCCCACCCTAACCCTCCCCCTCAAGGGGGGAGGGGATTGCAGGGTGCCTCGACTTTCCCCCTCCCCCCCTTGAGGGGGAGGGAGGGGAGGGGGGTGTAGCGCCCGGAGAGAATTAAAAGGGAAGCCCAGCATGGCCAAGAACAATGTCGGCACTATTTCGCAGGTCATCGGCGCCGTCGTCGACGTCAAGTTCGAGGGCGAGCTGCCTGACCTCTTGAATGCGCTGCACACCCAAAATCAGGGCAAGACCCTGGTGCTGGAAGTGGCGCAGCAGCTGGGCGAGAACACGGTGCGCACCATCGCCATGGACACGACCGATGGCCTCGTGCGCGGCGCCGAGGTGGTCGATACCGGCGGGCCGATCGCCGTGCCCGTCGGGCCGGAGACGCTGGGCCGGATCATCAACGTCATCGGCGACCCGGTCGACGAGCGGGGGCCGGTCAAGACCAAGCTGCGCTCGCCCATCCACAAGCCCGCGCCCGACTTCATCGACCAGTCGACCGAGGCCGAGATCCTGGTCACCGGCATCAAGGTCGTCGATCTGCTGGCGCCCTATGCCCGCGGCGGCAAGATCGGGCTGTTCGGCGGCGCCGGCGTCGGCAAGACCGTCATCATCATGGAGCTCATCAACAATATCGCCAAGAAGCATGGCGGCTACTCCGTCTTCGCCGGCGTCGGCGAGCGCACGCGCGAGGGCAACGACCTCTATCACGAGATGATGGAATCGAAGGTCATCGTCCCCGACGGTCCGGGCTCCAAGGCGGCGCTGGTCTATGGCCAGATGAACGAGCCGCCCGGGGCGCGCGCCCGCGTCGGCCTCACCGGCCTCACCCTCGCCGAGTATTTCCGCGACGAGGAAGGCCAGGACGTGCTGTTCTTCGTTGACAACATTTTCCGCTTCACCCAGGCGGGCTCCGAGGTGTCGGCGCTCCTGGGCCGCATTCCCTCGGCCGTCGGATACCAGCCGACCCTCGCCACCGACATGGGGGCGCTCCAGGAGCGCATCACCACGACCAAGAAGGGCTCGATCACCTCGGTGCAGGCGATCTACGTGCCGGCCGACGATTTGACCGACCCGGCGCCCGCCACCTCCTTCGCCCATCTCGACGCCACCAC
>JASHUO010000190.1 GCA_030039975.1 Alphaproteobacteria bacterium | reverse complement strand
CGCCGCTCCATCATGCGCCGGCGCATCGTGCGCAAGCCCACCGGTGACGATCTCGGCACCATCACGCTGTCGATCGGCGTCAGCTGCTATCGGCCGGGCGAGCAGCTCATGGAGACCATTCGCCGCGCCGACGCCGCGCTCTACGAGGCGAAGCGCCGCGGCCGCAACCGCGTGGTGGGCGAGGGCGCGCTCGCACCGGCCGCGGCCGCCGGCAACGATTAGGGCCGGGCGGGGCAACGCGTTTCTCCTCACCTCTGCGGCAGCAAAAGATTCACCACAGAGGCACGGAGATCACGGAGAAACGAAAAATGGCGCGCGGCGCGCGCCACATGTAATTCTCCGTGTCCTCCGTGCCTCATCTATATGCGCTAGCGCTCCTGCGGAGCGGGGCGAGACGCTTTACAGCGCCGCTTGACGCTGCCGGAAGAGCGGGCAAGATGGCGGCGCCCCACCGGGCTCCCTCGGAGGCCTCTGCGACAATGCGGCATCGACGTCCCGGCGCGCTCGGTCGGTTCTCCGGCGCTGCGAGCGCGTTCCTTCTTGTCATCTTTGTGTCATTCACCGCGGCGCGCGGCGCCGATCCGTCGACCCTCTGGCACATCGTGCATGACCGTTGCGTTCCCGAGGAGGAGCACAGCCATGACCCCGCGCCTTGCGCGCTGGTCGATCTTTCCGCGGGCGAGGCGCGCGGCTACGTGGTGCTGAAGGATCTGGTCGGCGCGACGCAATTCCTCGTTCTGCCGACGGCGCGCATCGGCGGCATCGAGAGCCCGGCGCTGCTTGCCGCCGACGCCCCCAACTACATGCAAGACGCCTGGGCGGCACGAAGTTTCGTCGCGGCGCGCGCGCCGCACCCGCTGTCGCGCGAGGATATCTCGCTCGCGATCAACTCGGTCTTCGGCCGTTCGCAAAACCAGCTTCATATCCATGTCGACTGCATCGATCCAAAGGTGCGTGCGGCGCTGGCGCGGCATCTCGACGCCATCGGGGACGCGTGGAGACCCTTCCCCGAGACGCTGGCGGGCCATGCCTATATCGCCCGCCGGCTGCTCGCGTCCGACCTCGCCGGCGTCAATCCCTTCCTGCTGCTTGCCGAGGCTGCGCCCGATGCGCGCGCGCATATGGGCGCCTACACCTTGTTCCTCGCCGGCGCGTCATTCGCGGGCAAGCCCGGCTTCATCCTGCTCGCCGATCGCGCTGACCCCTTGCGCGGGGATTTCGGCAGCGGCGAATCGCTTCAGGACCATGCCTGCGCGCTTGCGGCGCGATGAAGCCGGCGATCAGTCGGAGGTTTCAGCCAGCGCCTTGAGCGCCGCGCCGCTGACGCGGTAGGGCAGCCACTCCGAATTGTGGCTGAGGCCGATGCGCTCGTAGAAGCTGCGCGCCGGGTTCCAGTCGAGCACCGACAGATCGAGGCGGCGATAATCGCGCTCCAGCGCGATCTGCGCGAGATCGGCCAGGAGGCGCCGGCCGACGCCGCGCCGGCGCGCCCAATCCGCGACATAGATATCCTCGAGATAGAGCCCCGGCCGGCCCTCCCAGGTCGAGTAGCTGGTGAAGAACAGGGTGAAGCCGCAAGGCGCGGCGTCGAGCAGCGCGAGGCGCGCCTCGAAGCGCGGGACGGGGCCGAAGCCGTCGCGCAGCAGATCGGCCTCGCTGGCGCGCACGGCATCGGGCACGCGCTCGAACGCGGCGAGGTCGCGGATGAAGCCCATGAGCGTTCCCACATCGTCGGGACCCGCCGCGCGGACGATGAGTGCGCTCATCCACCGGCTCCGCCGGGCCACAGCGGCAGCCAACCGGTCCAGGCGAGCCAGAACACGGCAAAGCCCATGGAAAGCAGGGTGATCGGCACGCCGGCGCGCGCATAATCGGCAAAGCTGATGCGGACGCCGAAGGCGGCGCCGCGCTCGAGCACGATGAGGTTGGTGAAGGAGCCGACCACCAGCAGGTTGCCGGCGAGGCTCGACAGCAGCGCCAGCCCATAGAGCGCGCCTTGCGGCGGGTTGGGCCAGATCTGCAGCAGCAGGATCACGGCCGGCACATTGCCGATGGTGTTGCTCATCAGCAGCGTCAACGGCGTCAGCACCGCGATATTGTCGGGCAGCAAGCCGATGCTGCGCAGCGCCGAGATCAGCGTCCAGGGCAGGCCGGTATCGGCGAGCGCGCCGGTGATCGCCATGAGGCAGACGAAGAGCAGCAGCATCGGCCAGTCGACCGCGGCGATCATGGTGCGGCTGGTGAATTTGCGGTTGGCGAGCAGCAGCGCAGCGATGACCAGGCCGCCGATCTCGCGCGGCAGCGAGGTGGTGAACAGGATCAGCAGCGCCACCATGGCGACGATGCCCTTGATCGTCTGGTTGCGGTCATAAGGGTGCACCGGCACCTCCGGCACGTCGCGCGTCACCGCCAGCACCGTGTTCTCGATGCGGTCATGCCAGAGCAGCCAGAGGACGCCAAAGACGCAGAGCAGGGCGATCAGCGCCGGCACGAGGCAGGCGAGCAGGAAGGTGTGGAAGCTCAGACTGCCAATCTGGCCGATGAGGATGTTTTGCGGATTGCCGATCAGCGTCGCCGCCGAGCCGGCATTGGTGGCGCAGGCGAGGGCGATGAGGAAGGGGCGCGGGTCGAGGCTGCGCGCCCGCGCCCCGGCGATGAGCAGCGGCACCAGCGGGATGATCAGGATGTCGTTGGCGAAAAGTGCGCCGAGCCCGCCGCAGACCGCGACCGTCGCCGCGAGGAGCCGCGC
>JASHUO010000189.1 GCA_030039975.1 Alphaproteobacteria bacterium | reverse complement strand
AAAGCGGTTACTGAAAGCGCTTACATCCAGAACGACCACATGTCAATATGCCGCTGATGAGGGCAAGGACTCGCTCTCCCATCCGCCGCCGGCGCGCCGGCTCCAACGCGATCGCGCTGAGCGATGTGGCGCGCGCCGCCGGCGTCTCGACCGCCTCGGTGTCGCGCGCGCTCAACACGCCCGAGCTGGTCAGCGAGAATGTCCGCGCCGCGGTCCAAGCGGCGGTGACGCGCCTCGGCTATATCCGCCATTCCGCGGCGCGGGCACTGGCCTCGCGGCGCTCGATGACCATCGGCGCGGTGGTGCCGACCATCGCCTATTCGATCTTCTCGGCCGGGGTCGAGGCGATCGAGCGGCGGCTCGAGGAGGCTGGCTACGCGCTGCTCATCGCGACCTCCGACTACAGCCTCGAGCGCGAGCTGCGCCAGGTCCGGATCCTGCTGGAGCGTGGCGTCGACGGCGTCATCCTCGTCGGGCGCTATCACCGGCCGGAGCTTGCCCGGATGCTGCAAGAGCGCGCGATCCCCTATGTCTGCCAGGGTGCTTACGAGGCGGAGGGCCCGCATCCCTGCGTCGGCTTCGACAATCACGCGGCGATGGCGAGCATGGCCGAGTACCTCCTCGGCCTCGGCCATCGCCGCATCGCCATGCTCGCCGGCATCTCGGCCGACAACGACCGCGTCATCGATCGCATTGCCGGCGCGCGCGCGCCCCTCAACCGCGCCGGGCTCGACTTCGTCCCGGGCGGGTTGGTGGAATCCCGCTACGATGTGGCGGAGGCGCGCCTGGCGATGAAGCGGCTGCTGGCGCTCCGGCCGCGGCCGACGGCGCTGCTCTGTGTCAACGACGTGCTGGCGCTCGGCGCGCTCTTCGAAGCCCGCGCCGAAGGCGTTGCCGTGCCGGCCGAGCTGTCGATCACCGGCTTCGACGATTTCGATTTCGCCCGCAATGTCGAGCCGCCGATCACCACCCTGCGCGTACCGGCGCCGGAGATGGGACGTGGCGCCGCCGAGCAGCTGCTGCAGCGCCTCATGGGCCAGTCGCCGCCGCAGGCGACCCTGCTGCCCACCACCATCATCGCGCGCGGCACGACCGGACCCGCGCCGGCCGGGTGACACGCGGCCGATCGTCTCAAGCCGCGCCGACGGCGCCGCGCCAGGTATGGCGCGGGCGGTAGCCGAGAACGCGCCGCGCCTTGGCGATGGAGAGCAAGGTCTCGAACTCGCGGAGCTCGCCGCGGACCGGCACGCCGGGGAAGGACTCGGCCATCAGCGCCCGGCTCGATTGCTTCATCAGGGTGTCGGCGGCGGCGATGGTGAAGACATCGGCGCCGGCGATCTCCGCTTCGAGCGCGAGGCGGCAGGCTTGCGCCACGTCGCGGGCATCGACCCAGCTCCAGAGATTCCACTGCCGCAGCGACGGATCCGACCAGAAGGACGGAATCTGGGCGTAGTCCGCTGCGTCGAAGATGTTGGAGATGCGCAGCCCGGCGAAGCGCGTGCCGGGGTTCCAGCGATGCATCTCGCGCGCCATCTGCTCCGACAGCACTTTGGCGAGGGCATAGCCGGTCTCGGGCGCGAGCGGGTAATCCTCGGTGACCGGGGCGAAGACAGGCGGCGTCCGCGTCAGCGGCAAGCCATAGGCGGTCTCGCTCGACGCCCAGACGACGCGGTCGAGGCCGAAGAGCGTCGCCGCGCTGAAGACGTTGTAGGTCGAGAGCAGATTGTTCTGGAAGGTGACGGCGTCGGGCGCGAGGCTCGGCGCGGGAATGCCGGCGAGATGGATCACCGCCGAGGCTTCGCCGAGCGGCGACCGCCGCCGGTCCACGGTGCCGGCGGCGCGACGGATCGCGTCCACGGCCTGGCCGGGATCGGCGAGATCGGCCTTGAAGAAATGGCAGAGCGGCTCGCGCGGCGGCGCGAGGTCGACGTTCATGACGCAATAACCGTGGTCGATCAGCTCAGAAATGACGGCGCGACCCGCCTTGCCGCTGCCGCCGGTGACGACGACGCTTTTCATGGGTGATCCCTCTCGTTGCTCCCCTCGGCGCGGATCCAGAGCTCGAGCAGCATGCGCAAGGCGGCGACGAAGCCGAGCGGCTGGTCGAGCATGACGTGATGCTGCGCCTCGGGCACTTCGACGATGGGCGCGTCGGGACCCATGAGCGAGGACATATAGGAGGCGGTCGCGCGTGAGACCAGCGCGCTCTTCTCGCCGAAGATCAGCGCGGCGCGGCAGCGCACTTCCTGCAGATATTCGCGGAAGGGCTCGCCGAAGCGGCGCGTGCCCATGGCCGCGCCGTCGAACTTCCAGGTCCAGCCGCCCGCGACCGGCTTCAGCGAGTGGCGGGCGATGAACTCGACGATGAAGGGGTTGTCGCAGCTCTGCGGCGGCATCAGGCGGAAGCGCGCCAGCGCCGCATCGAAGCTCTCGTAGATCCGGCTGTTCGTCCATTTCGGCGGCGAGAGTGGCTGCTGAGCCTCTTCCTCGGGCGAGCGGATGGGTGAGTCGACGATGACGGCGCCGCCGAGCTCGTCGCCGAACTGCGCGCCGAACTTCATCGTCATGAAGCCGCCGAAGCTGTGGCCGATGACGAAGGGGCGCGCGCCAAGCCCGGCATCGGCGATCACCGCGCGCATCTCCTTCGCCCTGAGCTCGGCGGTGTAGGTCTCGCGCCTTCCGCTATCGCCCATGCCGGACAGGTCGATGGCGGCGACGCGATAGTCGCGGGTGAAATAGGGCGTGATGAAGCTCCACCAATTCGCATGCGCGCCGCCGCCATGGACGAAGAGCAAACCGCGCCGCCGCGCCGCGTTGGGCTCGGCCGGCCACAAGAAGTAATGGATCGGGCACCCCTCGACCGTGACCGAGCGGGACTGCTTCGGCACGGCGATGGCGTGCCGGAACCAATCGGGAGCCGGGGATTGGAGGATGAGATGGTCGGGCGAGATTGGGGAATCGTTCACAAAGCCTCCTTGCAGATTGGCGGCGAGCGTCGTCGTACTTGGTGCGCCTAACCCTCACCCTCCCGGCGCTTCGCGCCGGGTCCCTCCCTCTCCCGCTTGCGGGAGAGGGGTGAAGTCGAGGGCGAACAGCTCGCGGGCGGCGCGGACGCCGCGGAGAGTGTGGCGGCCCAGCGGTTGGAGCCGCGCCGCCGCGTCGGCGGCGGCGGCGAGCTCGGCCGAGACGAGGACCTTGCGGCCGAGCGGCTCGCACAGCGCTTCCATGCGCGCGACTTCGTTGACGGCGGGACCAATCACGGTGAAGTCGAGGCGGTCGGCGGCGCCGATATTGCCGTAGAGCACTTCGCCGAGGTGGAGCGCGAGGTCGACGGCGGCGACCGGCTTGCCGGCGAGGCGGCGCCGCTCGTTGAGGCTGTCCAAGGCTCGCATCGCTTCGGCGGCGGCATCGAGCGCGGCACGGCAGGTCGCCACAGCGGAGGCCGGTGTCACCGGGAAGATCGCCAGCATGCCGTCGCCGAGGAACTTCAGCACCTCGCCGCCGCGCGGCCTAAGCGCCGCCGCCAAGGTCTCGAAGGCATCGTCGAGGAGCTCGATCACGACCGCGCCCTCGTTACCGTCGGCGATGGTGGTGAAGCCGCGCAGATCGGCGTACCAGAGCACGGCATGGATGCTCTCGACCGAGCCGCGCTCGATCGCGCCGGCATGGACCCGCCGCCCGGCATCGCCGCCGAGATAAGCGGCGAGAAGATTGGCGGCAATGGTGTGAGCGGCGTCGCTCATCATCGCCAGCGAGATTGCCGGCAGCACGGCCCCGAGCAGCGTCAGCTCGTCATCGGCGAAGCCTTGCGGGCGCTGCGTGATGAAGGAGTAGGCGATACCTGTCCCGTAGGACGGGTCGCCATCGGCGAAGCCGATGATGAAGGCGACATAGTCGGTCGCGCCGGCAGCGGCAAACTCGACAAGCACGGGAAAATCCAGCAGGGCTTCAGGGCCAGCCAAGCGCCGGCGCATGCTTCGCACATCGTGCGAACCCGGTGTCGTGCCCGGGGGTTCGCTCAAGAGACGAGCAAAGGGGCTGCCGCGCATCGTCGTCGCAAGGCCTTCCAGGCGGTCCCAGGAGCCGGGCCGGATGGCGTTGAGCTCGCGCCGCCAGGTGTAGCTGTGGCCGGACCATTGTGGGTGGAGCGTGGGCGTGCCGGCGAGGGCACGCCAAAGCGGCACGCCGAACGCGACGAGGCGCTGGCAGAAGCCGTCGAAGAGCGCCTCTGCGCCGGTCCCGCTCAGGCCTGCCTCGACAGCCCAGACATGCAGATCGATGATGCGCCGGCTGAGCGCGTCGTCGACGGTTTGCAGCTGCGCGGATGGCGCGGCCCCGGGAGTCACTCCGGAAGGAATCGACGGGTCGCTCACCAGGGCTCCTTGCGCGGCCAACACCCTCTCGAAACTAAGTTGGCATCGGCGTCCGGGCAAG
>JASHUO010000188.1 GCA_030039975.1 Alphaproteobacteria bacterium | reverse complement strand
GACGATGAGCCCGGCGAAGCGGCCGCGCATGAAGCGGATGCGCGTGCCGTCGAGAACGAGGCGAAGCGGGCGGATCATGTGAGGGTCTCCGAGCGGGCAGGATCAGGCGCGAGGCGTCGATAGAGCCGCGGCAATACGCGCAGAACCAGCCAGGGCAGGATGAGCGCGAACAGGATCACATAGAAAAAGGCGGTGATCGCCGGCGTCTCGGTCCAGCCATAACCCTGATCGCACCAGTGGATCGTCTCGCCGCGCAGCAGCGTGCGCTTCATCGCCTCGAGCTGGCCGAGATTCTGCGCGCGCGACAAAGCCGCAACGTGCCCCTCGAACCCCTTGAGCAGCACGCCATGGCCGGTGAGCGGATCGAAGCTCGGATCGGCGGGTCCATAGTCGCTCTTGTAAAGACACTGCATCGGGATTGGGCGCGGCAATGCCGGCCGCACGCCGGCTCCCGATTAGAAGGCCCGCGCCGCATATAAATTCGAGACGGATTCGCGGGGGCGGGTATAAAGAACCTATAAGCTAGACGTTCGATGCGCGCGCGAGCGGCTCCGGCCGGGGCGGCGGGAGATGGGCGCGGAGATCGGCGACGAGGTCGTCCTTGATCGCCTTGGCTTCCGGCGCGTTCCAGAGATTTCGCCATTGCCGCGGATCATTGGCGAGGTCGTAGAGCTCGCCCTCGCTGCCGTCGTAAAGCGAGCTCTTGTCGTAGACCGTGCAGAGATATCCGTCGCGGTAGATGCTCTTCAGGTGCAAGGTCACGCCCTTGTGCTCGCTGTCCCATTCCGTGATGACGCGCTCGCGCCGCTGCGCTTCGGCCTCGGCGGCGCTGTGCGGCAGCGGCTTGCCCTGCATCCACGGGGGCACCGGCAGGCCGGCGATGTGGCAGAAGGTGGGGGCAAGGTCGACATGGCCGACCGGCGCTTCGACCACGGCGGGCGTGCCGCCGGCGCTCGGCGCCGGCCGCCAGACGAGCGGCACGCGCATCAAAGCGTCGACATGGTGCGGCCCTTTGAACAGCAGGCCGAAATCGCCTTGCAGCTCGCCATGGTCGGTGGTGAAGAGGATATCCGTCTCCGCCGCCCAGCCGCGCTCGGCGATGCGGGCGAAGACGCGGCCGCAGGCCTCGTCGATGAGCTCGTTCTTGATATGCGCCATCGCATTGATTTCGCGCAGCTGATCTTGGGTGAGGCGCTGCGGCACGAAATCGGGCGGCGCCTCGTAGCAGGTGACGAGATCGCCGCGATACCAGTCGAGCCAATGACGCGGCTTCTGCGCGAGGATCGCCTCGATCTTCTCCGCGCTGCCGGGATAGCCTTCCGGTAGATCGAGCGTGCGCCAGGGCACGCGGTGGAGCTCCGATTGCGGCGGATCCCAGGGATGATGCGGATCGGGGAAGCTCATCCAAAGGAACCAGTCGGCCTTCGGGTCGAGACTGTCGAGCCAGGCGATGGTCCGGTCGGCGACCCATTCGGTATGATAATGGGCGCGCTCGATCGGGTTGTGCTTGACCTGGATGGCGCCGGTATCGCCGCCGCCCGCGCTGTTCTGCTCGAGGGTCGGCAGCATGATCGGATAATAGGCGCCGACTTCGGCGGGATGGCGCTCCATCATCCAGAAGGAATAATGCCAGAGGCCGCGGGCGGTATGCGCGCTGAGCTCCATATGCTCGAAGCCGCGATGCGGGCCGAAGCGGCCCTCGCGCGCCAGCCGGTTCTCGGCAAAGCGCTGCTGCGGATCGAGGAACGGCTCGAAATGCGCTTTGCCGAACAGCGCGGTGCGATAGCCGTGGCCGTGCAGGTACTCGGCGACGCTCGGCGCGTCATCGGGCAGCGGCACGCCGTTCATCCAGACGCCATGCGTGCGCACATGCTGGCCGGTCAGCATGGTGGCGCGCGATGGCATGCAGACGACGCTCTGGCAATGCGCCCTGGTGTAGCGGATGCCGTCCCGCGCCCAGCGATCGACCACCGGCGTGCGCGCGATGCTGCCGCCATTGCAGCCGAGCGCGTCGTAGCGTTGTTGGTCGGTGGTGATGAACAGGATCTTGCGCCCCATCGCTCCTCCTCAAACCGTGTCCAGCGCGGCAGCCATCGCGCGCGCGAGATGCTCGGGCAGATCAGCGTCGCCGAGCGACAGCGGCCCGGGATCGTTGAGCACGATATTGACCAGCGTGCCGAAGAGCAGCTGGAAGGCGAACCCGATCGCCCGCTCCCGGCGCCGCCGCGAGCCGCGCAGCCGGCGGAGCAGCAGCGGCTGCCAGCGCTGCAGCGTGAGCCGGCCGAGCTCCTTGAACGGCGTCCAGCGCGCCGGATGCGTCCCGGCATGCTGCAGCGCCGCGCGCACCACGCCCTCATAGGCGCGCATCCAGGCGACGCCGCCCTTGGCAATAGCGTGGCAGATCTCAGCGAGCGGCGCTTCGGCCAGCGCCTCCGGCGCGCCTTCGCCCTCGAGCCAGGACGCGGCGCGGCGGCAGGCCAGATGCTGCAGCGCCTGGAAATACGCCTCTTTGCTTTGGAAGCGGCTGTAGAAGGCGCCGACCGAGGCGCCGATCGAGGCGCAGATGTCTTCAACCGAAAGCGCCGCCAGGCTGCGCTTGCGCAGCAGGCGCTGGCCCGCCTCGAGCAGCGCCTCGCTCATCTCCCGGCTGCGCTTCTGCCGGGCGGGATTGACGCCGGGTAGCGTCAGCGGCGACGGATCCACGGGGCTCCTCCTCCGCCGGGGATTGCGACAAACAAGAATAAGAATTATCATTCTTGAAATTGCGCCGCAACCTCCTTGCGGCGCCGAGCTCCGGGAGGAAGCGATGGCAGATGCGATAGGGCGCGCTCGCTCGGCGGCGAGCATCCACGCCGCCACTGGCTCGGACGCGCTCACGGTCGAGCGGCTCTCGCCGGCCTTGGGCGCCGAGATTTACGGCATCGATCTCGCCGACGCCGCGCGCGACGATGCGCTCATCGCCGAGATCCGCGCGCTGCTGCTGCAGCACAAGGTGCTGTTCTTTCGCGATCAGGACATCACGCCGGCGCAGCATGTCGCCTTCGCCCGCCGGTTCGGCGAGCTCGAGATCCACCCCGTCTATCCCCATCACGCGGAGCACCCCGAACTCGTGCTGCTCGACCGCGATTATCAGAAGGCCGCGCGCGAGAACATCTTTCATACCGACGTGTCGTGGCGTGCGACGCCCTCGCTCGGCTCGGTGCTGCGCTGCGTCGAATGTCCGGCGGTCGGCGGCGATACGATCTGGGTCGACATGGCCGCCGCCTATGAGCGTCTGCCGCAGAGCGTCAAGGACCGCATCGACGGCCTGCTCGCCATGCATGACATCGCACATGCCTTCGGCGCGCGCCTCACGCGCGAGGAGCGCGCCGAGCTCAGCCGCCGCTATCCGCCGCAGGAGCATCCCGTGGTGCGCACCCATCCCGAAACCGGCGCCAGAATCCTTTACGTCAACCAGGCCTTCACCACGCATTTCAGCAACTATCTCAGCGCCGCGGAGATCCGTTCGGGCAGCGACTTCACCCTCGAGGCCAACGCGCTGATGAACTACCTCTTGCAGCAGGCGGCCATCCCGGAGTACCAGGTGCGCATGCGCTGGCGGCCCAACACCATCGCCTTCTGGGACAATCGCGCAACGCAGCACTATGCCGTCGCCGATTATCAGCCGGCGGTGCGCCGCATGATGCGCGCCACCATCATCGGCGACCGGCCGCGGTGAGCACCGCTCCGGCGAGCAGCGCCGATGCCGCGGCGGCGGCGCGCTATCCCGCCGCCGGTTATGCCTGGTATGTCTGCGCCATCCTGCTGCTCGCCTACATCTTCTCCTTTCTCGACCGCACCATCACCAGCCTGCTGGTGATCCCGATCGAGCACGACCTCGGCCTCAACGATACCGAGATGGGCCTGCTGCAGGGCTTCTCCTTCGCGTTGTTCTATGCGCTGCTGGGGCTGCCGATCGCACGGCTCGTCGATGCGCGCAATCGCCGCGCCATCGTCGCGCTCGGCATCGCGTTCTGGAGCGTGGCGACCGCGGCCTGCGGCACCGCGCAGCATTTCTGGCAGCTTTTCCTGGCGCGCGTCGGCGTCGGCGCCGGCGAAGCGACCTTGCTGCCGGGCGCCACCTCCTTGCTGGCCGACTATTTCCCGCCGCGGCGGCGCGGCCTGGCGCTGGGTGTCTTCGCCGCCGGGATCTACCTCGGCGCCGGCCTCGCGCTGATCATCGGCGGCTTGCTGCTGCGCTGGCTCGCGACGCGCACCCTCGTGCTGCCGCTGCTGGGCGCGCTCCATCCCTGGCAGACGGTGTTCATCGCCGTCGGCGCGCCCGGGCTGCTGGTGGCGCTGCTGATGCTGACCGTGCGCGAGCCCGAGCGCCTCGGCACCGCCGCGAACAAAGGTGCGGCGGGGCTGCCGCTCGGCGAGGTGATGCGCTACTTCAGAGCGAACGCGGCGACGGTGATCTGTCACAATCTGGGGTTCACCCTCCTCGCCTTTGCCGGCTACGCCGCCACCGCCTGGATCCCGACGATCTTCATCCGCGTCCATGGCTGGACCGCCGCCGCGATCGGCATCCGCCTCGGCATCATCGCCCTCGCGGTGGGGCCGGTCGGGACCGTTGCCGGCGGCTGGCTCGCCGATCGGTTCGAGGCGCAAGGCCGCGCCGCCGGCAAGCTGCGGGTCGGTTTGATCGCGGCGCTCGGGCTCATCCTTCCCGCCATCGCCTTTCCCCTAGTTGCGAGCCCTGCCCTGTCGCTGGTGTTGCTCGTGCCCTTCGTCTTCTTCGTCAGCGTGGTCTGGGGCCTGGCGCCGGCCGCCTTGCAAGAGGTCATGCCCAATGAGATGCGCGGCCAGGCGACCGCGGTTTATACCGGCGTTCTCAATCTGGTGGGGCTCGGGCTCGGCCCGGCCAGCGTCGCCATCATCGCCGATTATGTGTTTCGCGATCCGCAGCGCTTGAATCTCGCTTGCGCCATCGTCGTGCCCATCGCCGGGCTCCTGGCGGCGCTGCTCTTCGTGCTCGGGCAAGCACCCTACCGGCGCACGCGCGAACGGCTCGAGGCGAAGCTTTAGAGCGTCGCTCGCGCGCCGTCCTGCGCGATCGCAGTAAAAAGAAAGGGGGGTGCCTTGCGGCACCCCCCAGGCTCCGGGAGGAAACCCGTTACTGGACCGTCTCGCCGTGCAGCGCGAGATCGAGCCCGTCGCGCTCGACCTCGACATCGACGCGCAGCCCCACGACCATGTCGACCACCTTGAGGATGATCAGGCTGACGACCACGTCATAGGCGACGACGATGGCGACGCCGATGATCTGGTTGATCACCTGGCCGGCATTGCCCTCGATGAGGCCGGGCGTGCCGCCATACTCGTTGATGGCGAAGACGCCGGTGAGGATCGCGCCGGAGGCGCCGCCGATGGCATGGACGCCGAAGACGTCGAGCGCATCGTCATAGCCGAAGAGGCCCTTGAGCCCGACCGCGCCGAGATAACAGATGACGCCGGCGGCGGCACCGATCACCAGCGACCCCGCCGGGCCGACGAAGCCCGAGGCCGGAGTGATGGCAACGAGACCCGCGACCGCACCGGAGCAGATGCCGAC
>JASHUO010000187.1 GCA_030039975.1 Alphaproteobacteria bacterium | reverse complement strand
CGCCACTTGATCCTGGGTGAGACGGCCGCGCACCTCTTCCACATCGCCGGCGGATGCGGTTGCGGCGGTAAGAGCTAGAGCTGTATTGGGCCAGATGGAACCGCTTTTGTTCGTCAGGCCCGGGAAAGCGCTACGGCAGGTCTACATCTCGAAAAACACTATGATCCCGACGTCTCTCCCGCCGTCCCCGCGAAAGCCGGGACCCAGAGCCATGCGCTCCGCTCATCGAAGCTGAAGCTCCTGGATGCCCGCTTTTCGCGGGCAAGGCGAAAGTTGAGACATGGCGTCGCTGCGTGAGTTGTAAACTCCGTAGCGCGAAAGCGAGGGGCCATGGTCGTGGATTCCCGCTTTCGCGGGAAAAGCAAGCGCTTGGACGTGAACTGATCCCTACGCGGCGCGCCGCCGCTCCGCATCACCGCCGCTGGAACGCCGGCATCACCGCTTCGGCGACCCACTGGAACTGCTCCAGCATGACCTGCTGCGGCGTGCCCATGCTGGTGCTGAGATTGATGTATTCGAGGCCGGGATAGCGCTCCTCGAAGCGCTGCAGATACTCGACCAGCTGCTCGGGCGTGCCGGCGAACCAGGCGCCGGCTTTCATGTAATGCTCCACCGTCGGTACGCCCGCCGCGGCCCAGCCGCCGCGCCGCGCCACGGCGTCGATCTGCGCCGGCGTCATCCCCGGCATGAAGCCGAGCGGGGCAAACATCTTCACGTGCTCCTCGTAGAGCGGCGTGATCTCGCGGATGGCCTGCTCGCGCGTCTTCGCAAGATGGAAGAAGATGCCGATCATCAGATTCGCACCGAGCTTCAGATTCTGGCCCGCGCGTGCGGCCGCCTCCTGATAAGCGTGGATGGGGTTGTGCTCCATCGTCGCGGCGCCGCCGCCCACCGCGCCCTTTATGCCGTATTTGAGCATGAAATCGATGCCGCGTGCATTGGCGCTGACGATGGGCTGCCAGGTTTCCACCGGACGATGGATCGGCCGCGGCACCAGCGTGATATCCTTCAGCGCGTAGCCGCGATAGGGCACCTCGGGGGGTAATGTGTAGTGCTTGCCGTGGTGCGAGAAGCGCTCATGGTCGAACGCCTTGAAGATGATCTCGACCTGCTCTTCGAAGAGCTCGCGGTTGGCGTTCTGGTCGATGATCGGCGCGCCGAAGGTTTCCACCTCGCGCGTATGGTAGCCGCGGCCGACGCCGAAGACGGTGCGCCCGCGGGTCAGAATGTCGGCGGTGGCAAAATCCTCGGCGAGGCGCAGCGGGTGCCACATCGGCGCGATGTTGAAGCCGCAGCCGATGCGGAGGCGCTTGGTCATCTGCGCGAGATGCACCGCCATCATGAGCAGGTTCGGGATGACCTCGTAGCCCTCGTGCTGGAAATGATGCTCGGCGAGCCACAGCGTGTCGAAGCCGAGCTGGTCGAGCGTCTGGGCGATCGCCTCGGTCTTGGCGAAGACGCTGGCGAGGTGCTCGTTGGAAAAGCGCCGCTCGTTCACCGGCGTCGCATTCTGTCCGCGATCGGGCAGATCGACATGGCCGGGATAGACCGTGGTGAATTTGGTGATCATCCTCAGTCCTCCAGAGGGAAATCGGGATGCGCCTCAAGCCGGCGCGAACAGGCTGTCCTTGCCGGTACCGCTGTCCGTGCGCAGCACTTTGGGCGGCTCGGCAAAGCGCCGGTCATGCTGCAGCACCGGCAATACCTTTTCGGCGAAGAGGCGCATGCCGCGTTCGGCGTCGGCATGCGGCAGGCCGCCGAAGGCGAACTCGGTGATGAGATGGTCGAGCCCGGTCAGGCTCTGCAGCTCCTCGATCTTCTGCACGCAGTCATCGGGCGTGCCGACCAGCTGGATGCTGACATAGAACTGCGTCGCCTTGGCGCGGCGCGCCGGGTCCTTCATCTTGGCGTAGGTCTGGCCGACCTTGTCATAGGATTCGTAGCCTTTGACGGTGTTGAGGTGGCCGTCGGAGAAGCGGTAGTGATTGTCGATCGAATCCCACTTCCGCCCGAGAAACTCCAGCGCCCGTTCCTGCGCCTCCGCGCGTGTTTCGGCGATCGAAACATTGGTGAGGATGATCGGCGGGTGCGGCCGATAGCCCTGGGCGGCGGCAAGGGCATTGAAGCGATGGACATCCGCCGCCGCTTTCGGCCATTCATTCTGCATGATGACGAGCATGGAAAAGCCGAGCTGAGCCATCACCTCGACGGATTCGGGGCTGACGGCGCTGCCGTAGAAGCGCTGCTCGGGGTGCGAGATCGGCCGCGGCCGGATCGCCATGCGCGGGATCTGGAAATAATCGCCGTGGAACTCGAAGCTCTCCTCACTCAGCGCCAATCGGATGATTTGCGCCGCCTCGATGAAGCGGGGCCGGGCCTCGCCCTGATCGATCCGGAACCCCGCATATTCGGCGCTGGCGGCGCCGCGGCCAAAGCCGAAGAGGCAGCGTCCGCCGCACATGATGTCGAGCAGCGCGATCTCCTCGGCGACGCGGATCGGATCGTGCCAGGGCAGCACGATCACGGCCGTGCCGAACATGATGCGTTTCGTCCGGCCGGCATAGTAGGCGAGCAGCTGGCACGGCGCCGGCGACATGGCGTAGCCGGTGAAGTGATGCTCCAACGCGAACAGTGAATTAAAACCGAGCGGCTCGACCAGATCGCCCAGCGCCATGTGCTCCGACACGACAGCCGCGTCGGAACGCCCTTCCTGACACAACATATTGAGCGCCATGCCGACCTTCATTGCGCCCTCCTCCCTTTTGGTCCGGTTTCTACGATGATGCCCCTCCGGCGCCCGCGAGTCCATCAAACCGCGACGAGTGGATTACGGACTTCCCGATCGCTAACATCGTCGCCGCTTCCACCCGATCCGGGAGGGACGCGAGATGCTGACGCTGTTTTCCTATCCTGGTCTGTTCGGCGTCGCCGACAACAATCCCTATGGGTTGAAGGTGTTCGCCTTCCTGACGCTGTGCGGGCTCCCTTTCCGGCACGAGCACATCGTCGACACCGCCGAGGCGCCGCGCGGCCAGCTGCCGTATCTGCTCAACGACGACCGAAAAATCGGCGATAGCGACGCCATCATTGCGCATCTGATCGAGCGCTATCGCTTGCCGATCGACAACGGGCTGACGGCAGCGCAGCGCCATACGCATCTCATGGTCAGGCGGACGCTCGACGATCTCTACTGGGTGATGTCGTATTCGCGCTGGAAGGACGACCGTTTCTGGCCGCGCTTCCGCGACGCCTTTCTCGAGGAGCATCCGAGCACCAACGCCGCGACCTTGGACACAGCGCGTGAGTACAACTTCAAACGCTACCACTACCAGGGCATCGGCCGCTTCGAGCCCGAAGCCGCGTATGACCGCGGCCTCGCCGACCTCGAGGCGCTGGCCAGCCTGGTTCCGGCCAAGGGTTTCGTGTTCGGCCCGGC
>JASHUO010000019.1 GCA_030039975.1 Alphaproteobacteria bacterium | reverse complement strand
CGCAGAACGCTCTTCGAAGGCGTTGCCGCCACCAGCGGCGAATCGGTGGCGCGGATGCTGTGGAACACGCTGGTGATGGCGCTCATCATCGCCATCGGCAAGATCGCGATCTCGCTGCTCTCCGCCTATGCCGTGGTCTTCTTCCGCTTTCCGCTGCGCATGATCATCTTCTGGATGATCTTCGTCACCTTGATGCTGCCGGTCGAAGTGCGGATCGTGCCGACCTACAAGGTGGTCGCGGATCTCGGCATGATCGACAGCTTCGCCGGCCTCACCATCCCGCTGATCGCATCGGCCACCGCGACCCTGCTCTTCCGCCAGTTCTTTCTCACCATCCCCGACGAGTTGGTCGAGGCGGCGAAAATCGACGGCGCCGGGCCGTTGCGCTTTCTCGTCGACACGGTGATTCCGCTGTCGCGCACCAACATCGCGGCGCTTTTTGTCATCCTCTTCATCTATGGCTGGAACCAGTTCCTCTGGCCGCTTCTCGTCACCAACAGCGCGGAGATGACGACGATCGTCATCGGCCTCACGCGCATGATCGGCACCGGCGACGGCCGCACCGATTGGGACATCGTCATGGCGACGGCGATACTCGCGCTGCTGCCCCCGGCGCTGGTGGTGCTGCTGATGCAGCGCTGGTTCGTCAAGGGGCTGGTGGAGACGGAGAAGTAATGGCCGAGGTCTCGCTGCGCGGTGTGCGCAAATCCTACGGCGCGACCGAAATCATCCACGGCGTCTCCTGCGACATCGCCGATGGCGAGCTCGTCGTCGTCGTCGGCCCATCGGGCTGCGGCAAGTCGACCTTGCTGCGCCTCGTCGCCGGGCTCGAGGAGATCAGCGCCGGCGAGATCGCCATCGGCGGCAAGGTGGTGAACGCGGTCGAGCCCAAGGATCGCGACATCGCCATGGTGTTCCAGAACTATGCCCTCTATCCGCACATGACGGTCCGCGACAACATGGCCTATGGCCTCAAGATCCGCGGCCTCCCGCGCGCCGAGATCGAGGCGCGGGTGAAGCGCGCTGCCGGCATCCTGCAGCTCGACGCGATGCTCGACCGCAAGCCGCGCCAACTTTCGGGCGGTCAGCGCCAGCGCGTCGCCATGGGCCGCGCCATCGTCCGCGATCCCCGGGTCTTCCTGTTCGACGAGCCGCTGTCCAACCTCGATGCGCAGCTCCGCGTGCAGATGCGCGTCGAGATCAAGCGCCTGCAGCAATCGCTCGGCACCACCTCGATCTACGTGACGCATGACCAGGTGGAGGCGATGACGCTCGCCGACCGGCTCGTCGTCATGCATAGCGGCATCGCCGAGCAGATCGGGCCGCCGCTCGAGCTTTATGAGCGCCCCGCGACGGTGTTCGTTGCGGGATTCATCGGCTCGCCGGCGATGAATCTGCTGCCGGCGGCGGCGGCGGAAAGTGGCATCGCGCTCGGCGACGGCACGCTTCTGGCACTTTCAGCCAATGGCGGCGGTGTGGTGGCGGGCCGCCCGCTCACCCTCGGCATCCGGCCCGAGCATCTCGCCGCCGGCGGTGATGGCGCCGCGCTCCGCGTCACCGTGGAGCTCGCCGAAATGCTCGGCGCCGACACCGTCATCCATGGCCGGCTCGGCGACGGCAGCCTGCTGCAGGCGCGGCTGCCGGGCGCGGCCCGTGCGCGCGCCGGCGAGATCCTGCCGCTCGCCGTCGATCCCCGCCTTATCCACCTCTTCGACCGCGAGACGGGCCGGCGGATTTAGCGCGACGCGTTGGCGATCACGGTCGTGAGCTCTTCCAGCACAATCTCGCGCAAGCGCGCGACCGCCGGCTTCGGCGTTGCGGCTGCGGCATAAAGCGAGAGGCCGATCTCCGGCAGCTTCGGCAAGCCGCTCGCCTTGCCTAGGGCCGCGAGAAGCGGCGGCAGGCCGAGGCGCGTGCGGACGGTGATGCCGAGCCCGGAAGCGGCCGCCGCCCACAAGCCGGCCAGGCTCGGCGAGGTGAAGGCGAGGCGCCAGGGTTGCCGCTGGCGCTCGAGCGCCTCGATCCCGGGCTGGCGGAAGACGCAAGGTGGCTCGAACAGGGCCAGCGCAATCGTGTCGCCGGGCGCGGCGACGTAGCCCTTGCGGCCGATCCAGGCCATCGGCAAGCGTCCGACCGCCATCGCGTGGGGCAGTGGCGGGTTTCCCCAGAGCAGCGCCAGGTCGAGCCCACCCTGCGCGATGCGCTCAACGAGCCCGTTCGTCCGGTCGACGCGCGCCTCGATCATCACCGCGGGATGCGCGCGGGTGAAGCGCGCCAGCACGGCCGGCAGCCAGGTATCGCCGAAATCCTGCGGCACGCCGAATCGCACCGATCCCTCGACGGCCATGCCGCGCGCTGCGGCCACCGCTTCGTCGTTCAATTCGAGGATGCGCCGGGCATAGCCGAGAACCACGTCGCCGGCATCGGTGAGCGCGAGGCCGCGCCCCTGGCGGCGGAAGAGGGGCCGGCCGACCTGCTGCTCGAGCTTGCGCATCTGCAGGCTCACCGCCGATTGCGAGCGGCCCAAACGCTCCGCCGCCTTGGCGAAACCGCCCAAATCCATGGCGGTGGCGAGGGTGCGCAGCACGTCCATGTCGAGATTGGCCAGCTGCATACTTGAGTTTCTCAAATGTGTAGGTTTTGAATTATCAAATTTTCTCATGCGAGGCAAGGCGCCATGTCTGGTGCATCGATGCCGCTCTGAGCGGTGCTCCGATGGAGGAAGTCATGCCCTTGATCCGGATTTCGCTGCGCGCGGGGAAACCGGCCGCTCATCGCCGCGCGATCGTCGAAAATATCTATCAGGCGCTGCGCGAGACCTTCACCGTGCCCGAGAAGGATTTCTTCGCCACGGTGAGCGAGCACGGGCCCGAGGATTTCTTCTACGACCCCAGCTATTTCGACATCGCGCGGTCGGACGATCTCGTGATCATTCAACTCACCGCGAACAACACGCGCAGCCTCGAGCAGAAGACAGCGCTCTACCGCCGCATCGTCGAGCGGCTCGGCACGTCGCCCGGCCTGCGCCCGGAGGACGTCTTCATCAACCTCGTCGAGGTGGCCAAGGAGAACTGGTCCTTCGGCAAGGGGGAAGCGCAATATGCCTAGCCCGGATTTCTCAAACTGGACAGGTGCATCGGGGCGCGGACTCTGAGAAAATTGTTGTGCAGCAACGATTTACTCGAGTCCAAGGAGACGCCCCGATGCCGACAGAGTGTAGCGCGGATTTATTTGGATTTGCACCCGCGGCAGGGCGCGCGGTTGTCGCGGCGTTCGATGGCGGGTGGGTGACGTCGGATGC
>JASHUO010000186.1 GCA_030039975.1 Alphaproteobacteria bacterium | reverse complement strand
ATTTTTGGCGCACCCACGTAGTACAGTTCCGGCCCGAAAATGAGCTTGGTGACAACCTGCAGGATGATGCCGACACCCCACGTGGCGAGCAGCGTTTCCAAGGGGCGATCGTAGATCCATTGAATGATGCCGCGTTCAATAATCAACCCGAGCAGCCCGACCACGACGAACGCTACCGGTATGGCGATGAAGGTATTGCCGCCGAGCTTGCCGACCACGGCGGCGGTATAGGCGCCGACCATGATGAACTCGCCATGCGCCATGTTGATAACGCCCGCCACGCCGAACACGATCGCGAGTCCAATTGCGGCAATGACCAGAATCGCCACGACGCTGAATCCGCTGAGGAACTGCGTCATGATCGACTGAAGCATCATCGTAAGTTTCTCCTGGTGATCAGCCCGGCTCGCCGAGAAAACGGTCCGGTGGGCCCGGGCGACGGCGACCGCCGCCGCCCGGGGCCGCCGCCGGCTACATGTTGATCGTGCCCGAGCGGTTCTTCTGCTCGGCCCAAGGCTGCTTCAACCGATCGAGCACGCGCTTGTCGGTGAAGTCGCAGGTCTTATCGGGGTAGAGGTAGCTGACCCAGGGCTGGGGCCGGATCCAGTCCTCGGATTTCCACACGACGTCGAACTGGCCCTGCTCGTTGGCTTGGCCGATGCGGGCCCAGAGCCAGGTGTGGTGATTCTTCTCGTCGATCTTGACCTTGCCTTGCGGCGCCAGAAATTCCTGCCCGGGAAGCCCGTTGAAGATGAGCGCGTCCGCTTCCGTCGATTTCACCTTCTCGATCGCCTGGGCGAGGAAGAAGGTCTGGAAGTAGGCGGCTTCCATGACGGCGTTGGTTACGGCGTCCTTGCCGTATTTGGCCTTGTAGCGCTCGACAAAGGATTTGTTCTGCGGCGAGTCGACGCTCTGGAAGTAGTTGAACGAGGTGTAGTGGCCGACCGCGTTCTCCGGGCCCATCGCCGCGATCTCCTGCTCCGTGGTGATCGGCGTGCAGATTGGGATGTCCTTGGCGGTGATGCCGTACTCCTTGAACTGCTTGTAGAAGGCGACGACCTGGTCGCCGACCAGATCGGAGAACACGACGTCGCAGCCGCTGGAGGCGATCTTGTTGATGTTGGTCGAGAACTCGGTCGAGCCGAGCGGCGAGTATTCCTCGGCAACGACCGTGCCGCCATATTTCTGCAGCAGCGCCTTGACCTCGCGGTTGGTCTCTTTGGGGTAGATGTAGTTGGCGCCGATCAGATAGAACTTCTTGCGCCCCAGCGTCTTCATGATCCAGGGCACGAAATCATCGAGCTGCTGGTTTGGCACTGCGCCGGTGTAGAAGCAGTTCTTGCTGCATTCCTCGGCCTCGTAGAGCGTCGGATAAAGCAGCACGCCGTTGTACTGCTCGAAGATCGGCAGCACCGATTGCCGGCTCGCCGAGGTGTAGCAGCCCAGCACGGCCACGACCTTGTCCTCGAGCAGCAGCTTCTTCGCCTTCTCGGCGAAGACCTGCACCATGGATTGCGGATCCTCGACGACCGGCTCAAGCTTCTTGCCGAGCACGCCGCCCTTGGCGTTGATCTCCTCGATCGCCAGCAGCTCGGCATTGTGCAGCGAGGTCTCGATGATGGCGATGGTGCCGCTCAGCGAGTGCAGAATGCCGACCTTGATGGTATCGCTCTCCTCCGCTTTGGCGATGTTGCGCAGGAAATGGTACGGCGCGACGCCGCTCGCGAGAATGCCGGCAAGTCCCGCAGCGGAACCTCTGAGGAGTTTACGTCGAGTGGTTTTCATCGGATCTCCCTCCGTGTGCGAAGCCGAAAAACGCAAACGCCCCACGTCTTCTCCCGCAGGAGACGACGTGGGGCGTTTGTGCCCGTATTTCAGCGGCGCCGCTGCCGCCAAGACCACGAACGGAGATCTACGCCTTAAGCCCTAATTCGGGTGCCGCGCGATCCTCGTTCCTGGATACCAAGCCTGTGCAAGGTCCCGCAGAAAGTGCAATAGCTTAAGCGCGATTTCTGCGTTGCTCGCGGAAAGTATGTTGATACTACCTAGAAGCGCCTGTCAACACAATGAAAGCAAAGGCCTGCCCGTCGCCCGCTCTTTATCTTAGGCGGTCGGGGAGAGCCGGCGCCAGAAACGCCCCGGGGCGGCGACGAATTTGCCGGCATGAACGACGCTCTACCGCCGCCAGCGCTCGAGCCGCGACAGCAGCCGGCCGAAGGCGAGGTCGAGGACGATTGCGAGCAGCGCCACGGGGATGGCGCCCTGAAGGATATAGGCGGGGTTGGCGCCGTTGAGACCGATGATGATCGGCAGGCCCAAGGTGCGGGCGCCGACCGTCGAGGCGATGGCCGCCGTGCCGACATTGATGATCACCGAAGTGCGGATGCCGGCGATGATCACCGGCGCCGCGAGCGGCAGTTCCACCTTCCGCAGGATCGCGCCCTCGCCCATGCCCATGCCGCGCGCCGCCTCCAACGCCGCCGACGGCACGCTGCCGAGACCCGCGATCGTGTTGTCGAGGATCGGCAGCAGGCCGTAGAGCAGCAACGCAAAGAACGCGGGCTGGAAGCCGAAGCCGATGGCCGGGACTGCCACCGCCAGCACCGCCACCGGCGGAAACGCCTGCCCAACGGTAACGATGCTTGCGACGAGGCCGCGGAACTCGGCGCCCCGGGCCCGGGTCACGAAGATACCGGCGCCGGCGCCGAGCAGGACCGCCGCGGCGCTTGACGCGGCGACCACCAAAACATGACCCGCCAGCAAATCGGCGAAGCTGTCGAGCTCGAAGAGCGGCCGCGACAGCGTCGGAAAGAGCGCGGCAAAAAGCGGCCGGCTCAGCGGCAGCAGCAGCACCAGCGCGACGAGCGCCACGCTCGTCCACAGCAGCGGATCGTTCCAGCGCAAGATCACCGCCGCAACAGGTCGGCGAGATGGAGAGCCCCCGCCGGCATCCCGTCGGCATCGGCGACCGGCAGCCGGTCGCGCCCCTCCGCCACCATGCGCGAGAGCGCCTGGCGCAAGCTCGCCGTCGCCGCGATCGGCTCGCCCGGCGCCGCCTCGCCCGGACGCATCCGGCTCGCTACCGCGGCAATGCCGAGGAGCTTGATGCCGAGATCGTCGCGGCCGACGAGATTGCGCACGAAATCGGTCTTGGGCGCGGTCAGCAGCTCGATCGGCGTTCCCAGCTGCACCAGCCGGCCGCGATCCATCACCGCGATCCGCGACGCCAGGCGCAGCGCTTCCTCCATGTCATGGGTGACGAAGACGATCGTCTTGCGGCTCGCCTGCTGGATGTCGGCGATCTCCGCTTGCAGCACCTGGCGGGTGATGGGATCGAGCGCGCCGAACGGCTCGTCCATCAGCAGAATGTCCTGATCGGCCGCAAGCGCGCGGGCAATGCCGACCCGCTGCTGCTGGCCGATCGACAGCTGATGCGGATATTTGTCGAGGAACGCGCCCGGCGGGAGCTTCAACTGCTCGAGCAGCGCCGCCGCCCGGTCGCGCGTCCGCGACGCGGCCCAGCCCAGCAACTCCGGCACGGCGCCGATGTTGCGCGCCACGGTCCAATGCGGAAAGAGCCCGATCGACTGGATGACATAGCCCATGCGCCGGCGCAGCGCGGCGGGCGCCAGCGTGCGGACATCTTGCCCCTCGACACGGATCATGCCTTCGGAATGCGCGATGAGCTGGTTGATCATCTTCAGCATCGTCGACTTGCCGGCGCCGGAGCTGCCGATGACGGCGCAGAACTCGCCGGCGCCGATGGCGAGCGACACGTCCGCCACGGTGGAGGCCGTGCCATAGCGCTTGGTCACATGCTCGAGCTCGATCATCGCG
>JASHUO010000185.1 GCA_030039975.1 Alphaproteobacteria bacterium | reverse complement strand
CGCATAATGTTTCGCGCCTGAGTGCCGATCAGCCGATAGCGAAAATCAAGGGGGTCGGCGATAACGTCGATGAGCATGACATATGGCAGCAGAGCCGGAATTTCGACCGGGTCGATATCGGAACGGCACGGCATCAGCCGGCCCTGCCGTTTGCCAAGCCAGTATCCGTAGGCGATCCGCAAACGCTCCGCCCGGAGGCTCGCGGGATCGAGCCTCGGAAGATTCTGCGCGGTCAACGACGGATCTAAGGCGGGCTGTGCATCGGGCATTGGGATTCGATCGGCGGAGGCGAGTCTCGATCACTATTCCAAAGTTACGGCGGTTCGCAAGATCCATGAAAGTACCGCCGCCGTCTGGGCGAGATAAGCTTCGCCATCCATCACACATGTCACGGGACTGGCGAACTTCTCAGGCACGCGCACGACGCCCAGCGCATTGTCGCAATTGCAGATCGAGAAATCGGGCGGCGTCGCAAGCGAACACACCAATACGAGTGCGGTCAACAGGAGTCCCCCACCAAGTAATTTCGACCCGGCGACTTCCTAGAAATTGTCGATGGACACCCCAGTCTCTGGATCGATCGTCGGCAGAACGAACGCAAGCACCGAAGGCAGGTGATGCTGGAGCGCTATAGCGCTATTCAGGATCGCAAGCGCAACGGCAACAGCGGCGAGGCCGTCATTCAGGCGCCCGCAGAAGGCGTCTGCACGATCGGCAATGGCGGCAACCCTTTTTGCGAGGAAGGCCGTCCGAATGTTCGTCGGTAGCCGCCGGCAAAATCTGTCGATGCGAGGCGATAGAAGAAAGATCCTCATCATGATGGCCCAGATCCCAGGGACGCTTCACGACGAACTCAAGCCAGTTGCCGCTGAGCGAGGTTAGTCGCGCCGTGGCTCGGCGCGCATCAGCCATTTGGTGGAGACGAAGCGGCACGGCAAATGAAATCGGCGCCCCGCCCTTCAGTGGTGCTGCCTTAGGAGATGCGCTGCAGGGTTGCGATGGTCCGCTGCAGGATGACGCGGACAAGTTCGGCTTGCCGATTGGTTCCGGTCTTCTGGAACACCTCGAGGAGGTGGGTGCGCGCGGTTGCAGGGGAGATGCCCAAGCGGCCGGCAGCGGCCTGGATGCCGTCGCCGTTGAGGATTTCGCGTGCGGTCGCGGCCTGTGCTGGCGTCAGGTCGAAGAGTTCTTTGATTTGATCAATCGAGGGCAAGCCGCTAGCCCTCGGATCTTTGACAAACATGATCGCCGCGGGAGATCTGCTCAGCCACGCCGTTTCTGCCTTCAGCGGCAGAACACGGGCTGCCATGCTCGTTCCATCAGCGCGCGGCAGAGCGAGCGCGCCACCCGCCGCGACGCCGTCGCCACCAGCGATCAGGTTGCGCAGCGCCGCAGTCGTCGGCGACGTTGATGCCGAGAGACGCCCATTTTTGACCCGCAAGGTCGCACCCTCGCGCAAGAGAGCTTCTGCGGCGCGATTGGCGAAGAGAACGCGAGCTTGAGCGTCCAGCAGGAACGCACCATCAGCGCACCGGTTCAACATCTCAGCGGTGCTCTCACGCTGCATCTCGATGTTCTCGAGGCGCAGGTTGAGCGCCACGGCGCGCCGCAAATGCGGCCCGATCGCCCGCAGCAGCCGTTCTTCCTCGCGCCCGAATTCGCCTCTCGCCCGACCGCGATAAAAACCAATACCGCTCGCCGCTTCTGTGTCATGCGCGAGGTTCATCAAGAGCCCGTGGTTTATGCCCTGTGGCGCCAAGAACTCGTTGTAATAGGCCGTTCGCTCGAAAGAAGCGCGCGGCATAAGGTTTTCCAACTGATAAGTGATCCCCACTGGCATCATCGCCAAGGCGCGGTCGCGGATGAGATTGCTGGAGGCCCAGCGTTCGAGATAAATCCGCAGCCAATCGGGATCGGAACGCGGCGCAACGACGAAACGCGGTCTCGCACCACCAACAATCTCGATGTGCATGCTAAGCGCGCTTGCTTGTAAGGCGTCCGCGATTCGAGTCGTGGCCGCACACCAGGCGGTCGAATCGACCGCAGCTTGGTAGATCAGATCGATCAGCGTGGGCAGATCGGCTTTCCGGCCCATTTGTGCGCTTAAGCGGCGGCAAGCGAGATATAAACCTGGCGCAGCTCCGCGTGCTCGTCATTATAGTCATGGCGAAAACACGCGGTGTTCCAAATCTCGATCTGGTGCCCGCGCTCCATCGACGCCCCTCTGCACCGAGAGCTTTAGAATATCCAGAAGTCCTCTCTGACGTCAAAGCCGCTCGCGCCCCCCTCGCCTTCATGGGCACCGGGCGTCCGCCCGCGGAGCGAAGTCTGAAGCGGTCGGGACAATGCTCGTACTGCGTCCGCTCACTTGCGAGAAGCTGACCTTGGACCGGGTGGCCGCCCACTACCGCTCCGTGCCACTTCTCAGACGAACCGCTTCGTTCGAGCTTTATGGACTTTGACCCTAATCCAGAAGGAAATTACGGCGCGCGGCGCGTCGGCTGCGAATAGTAATGCTCGAGCACGACCTTGACCGAGGCGGCGACCGGCACG
>JASHUO010000184.1 GCA_030039975.1 Alphaproteobacteria bacterium | reverse complement strand
GCCGGCATCAATCCGGAAGGCGGCGCGGGCGCCGTGAGGCGCCGCGGTGTCTCCGCCGTGGGGAGGCGCCAGGCGAGGCTGGCAAAGGCGCGGCAAGACGGGCAGACGGCGCTCCAGCCATGCGCCTCGGCGCCGCAAGCGCCGCAGATCCAGGTCGGATCGGCTGCCGTGGTCGATGCAACGCGGCCGAGCCAATGATGCGCCGCGCCGACATCGCCGTGCTGCGCTTCTTCCAGCTCCGCCATATCGCGGCAGACGCGCGGGCTCGGCGGCGGCGCATCGGGCTTGGCGCCGAGCGCTTCGAGATGGCGCCTCGCCTCACCCCAGAGCCGCGCCGCGAGCGAGGCGCGCGCCTGTGCCAGCCGGCTTTCGGGATGATCGGGATTGACGGCGGCGAGCCGGTCGACCTGCTTCAGCCGCGCCACCGGCGTCTCTTCCGCGAAGAGCGCGTTCCACGCGGCGGCGAGATCGGGATGAGGCGCTTGCCGCCACGCCGCCTCGACCGCCTTCGCTGCGCGCCGCGTCCAGCCGCCGACGCGCAGCAGCTCGGCATAGCGGACCGCCGCCGGCGCGAAGCCGGGCTCGAGTCCATGCGCCTTCGCCGCCAGCTGCAGCGCCTCGCGCTGGTCGCCGGCGGCCTCGGCGGCGCGGCTCCGCTCATGCAGCAGCACGGCGCGATGATGTCGCGCGGCGTCGCTTGCCAGCACCTTGCGCTTCAGCCCCTCGGCCAGCGTCGCTTCGGCCTCGAGCCATTTGCCGGCGCGGGCCTGCAGCTCGAACAGGCTTTGCAGCACCCAGGGCGTGCGCGGACGCAGCGCGCGGGCGCGTTCGACGAGGTGAAGCGCCGCGCGCTCGTCGCCGCCGCGCAGCGCTTGCATGATGAGGCCGCGCAAACCCAGGAACTCGGTCTCGGCGCGGTCGAGCATCGCGGTGAAATATTTGCGCGCCGCCTGCTCGTCGCCCTTGAGCTGTGCCGCCTGCGCCGAAAGCAGCAGGGTCAGCGGCGGCTCTGCCAGCAAGATGTCGGCCTTGCGCGCGAAGCGATGCGCTTCCTCCGCATCGCCCGCCGCCACCGCCACCATGCCCTGCGTCAGCGCGCGATAGCCTTCGCGCCGCCGCTTCTCGCGCCGCGCCCGCATGAAGGCGCGCGGGCCGCCGAGCAGCTTGCGCAAGAGATGGAACAGCGCGGCCGCCAGCATGGCGAGAAGGACGACGCCGAAGACCAGCACCGCGACGCTGGTGTCGATGCGCCAGCCCTGCCAGGTGAGCGCGACGCTGCCGGGCTCGCTGGCGAGAAAGCCGGCGCCGGCGGCGAGCAGCGCGATGACGATGAGCGCCGGGAGCGCGCGCATCAGTGCTGCGGCGCGGCTTCGGCCGCAGATGGTGCAGCCGCGGCGGTCAAGCGCGCGGTGAGGCTTTTGGTCGTCTGATCGAGCGCTGCTTCGGCGTCGAGCCGGCGATGCGCGGCGTTGAGCCAGCTTTGCGCCGGTGTCCGATCCTGCTCCGGCAGCTCCTCGAGCGCCGCCACGGCGCTGCCGAGGTCATCGCTGCCGAGCGCCGTCTCTGCCTTCGCCACCGCCGCGGAGACGGGATCGCTGCTGCCGGCAGCACCGCTGCCGACATGGCGGATGACGATCAGCGAGCGCAGCTTGCCGAGAATGCGCGCGCCGAGACTGTCGCCTTCCGGCTCTACCGGCTCGCGCAGCAAGGACGGCGCCACCTCTTGCCGGAAGCGCTGCGCGAGGGACGCAACGCTGGCAACGCCCTGAGCGGCAGATTTCTCCATCGCCCCCAGCGCCCCGGCGAGCTCCGGCCGTTCACGCGCCAGCGTCTTTACCGTGTCGAGCTCGGCGGTGAAGGGCCGGCCGCTTTCGACCGCGCCGCGGAGCTGTCCCAGCGCCAACAGCAGCGCCTGATCGCTGCGTGTATCGGCGGCCGCCGCGCCGCGTTGCTCGAGCCGATCGAGCCGCTGGCCGACGCTCGCATTCTCAGCCTCGAGCTTTTGCAGCGCCTGGGCCAGCGCCGTGAGCTGCGTCTCATCGGCGGCCGCTTGCGGCGGGTGGCTCTCCAGCGCAGCGATGCGGTCGGCGAGCGAGCGCATCGCTTGCGCCTGCTCCTGCATCCATTGCGGCGTCGCCACCGATTTCATCTGCTGCTCGAGTTCGGCGACGCGCTGTGTCAGCGCCGCCTCTTGCTGCGTCAGTGCCGCGATGCGGCGGTCCTGCTCGCCGCGCGCGGCCTTCGCCGCCTCGAGCGATTTCTGCGTCGAGCCGGGCAGGAGTTGCGTCCAGTAAGGCGCCGTGCTGAGGATCGCCACCACGATCACCACCAGCGCAAATACCGGCCAGAGCCGCCGCCCGCCATGGGCGGGCGCGGCGGCAGTTTCGTCATGCGCGGTGGCGTCGAGGGTGGGGGGCGTCGCGCCGGCCCAGCCCGGCGCCGGTCCCGGCCCGCTCTCATCGCCGTGCTGTTCGGTCATTCCGCTCCTATGCTCCGCTTGTGCTCGCCGCGCTCGCGATCGATCGCCTCGAGCAGGGCCTGCTGCGTTGGCGCGCGCGCGACCGCGATGTGTCGCCAGGGCAGCGCATCCAATGTGGCCGCAACCGCCGGGCTCAGCGCCAGCGCCGTCAGCGCGCGGCAGGATGGCCCGACCCCCGCGGCGGCGGCAAGCCTAACAAAGGTTGCGGCGGTGCGGGGAGAGAAAAACAGCGCCAGCGCCGGTTCCCCCCGGGCGATGACCACCGCCGCCTCGGGCGGCAGCGCTTCGGCCGGCCGCGCCTCATAAACGACGATGCGGCGCACCGAGAAACCCGACGTGCCCAGCATCCCCGCGAGATCGCCCGCGACCTCGCTGCCCGCGATATGAACCAGTGCGCCTTGCTGCGGCGACAGTCGCGCCGCGATCAGCGCCGCAAGATCGGCGACATCGCCGCCGGCGCTGGTGACGCTGCGGCATTCGGCGAGCCGCGCCGCGGCCGCGGACGCATCGCCGACGGCGAAAACCGGAAGCTCGCGTCGCGCCGAGGCACTCGCGAAAACGCGGATTCCATTGGCGCTGGTGATGAGCAGCGCCTGAGCGCCGATCAGTGCGTCGCTGATGCGCGTTGCTGCGTCGGCGGCAGGCCGAATGCTCAGCATGGGCGCCAACACGGCCTCGATGCCGCGCTCGGCGAGCGCGCGCGCGAGCGGTGCCGCATCTTCGGCGGGACGGGTCACCAGCGCCTTCACGGTGCGTCCGCGGCGAAGAAGCCGGGCCCGGCGCGGCCGCGCAGCTCCATTCCGGCGTCGCGGCCAAGCGCTTCTGCCGCCTTCACGCTGCCGCGCCGCTCGGCGAGCAGCCGCTCCCTGCCGTCGGGGCGGATCAGCATGGCGCGCAGATGCAGCGCATCGCTTTCGCCGAGCTCCGCCAGCGCCGCGATCGGCGTGCGGCAGGAGCCGCCCAGCGCCGCCAGCACCGCCCGCTCGGCGCCGATGCGCGCGGCGGTCGGCGCGTCGTCGATGGCGGTGAGGAAGGCGCGCGCGCGTGCGTCTGCGGCGCGGATCTCGACGCCGATGGCACCTTGCGCCGCCGCGGGCAGCATCTCCTCGGGCGAGAGCACGGCGGTAATACGAGCGGCAAGGCCGAGACGCTTCAGCCCGGCCACGGCCAACAGCGTACCGTCGACCTCGCCGGCATCGAGCTTGCGCAGCCGCGTCTCGACATTGCCGCCCAGCGGCAGGATATGCAGATCGGGCCGGCGGTGGCGAAGCTGCGCTTCGCGGCGCGGCGAGGAGGTGCCGATCGAAGCGCCCACGGGAAGATCGACAAAGCGCGCCGCGCGCGGCGAGAACCAGGCATCGCGCGCATCCTCGCGCGGCAAATGCGCGGCGAGCGCGAGCCCGTCCGGCAAAAAAGTCGGCAGATCCTTCAACGAGTGCACGGCAAGGTCGATGCGCCCATCGAGCAGCGCCTCCTCGATCTCCTTGGTGAACAGGCCTTTGCCGCCGAGATCGGCAAGGCGCCTTCCCGTAACGGCGTCGCCGCTGGTCTTGATCACCACCGTCTCGATCGCATCGGGTGCGGCAAGCTCGGCATGGGCCGCGGCGAGCCGCGCCTTGAGCTCCGCCGCTTGCGCCAGCGCCAGAACGCTGCCGCGCGTGCCGATGCGCAGAAGAGAGGTTGCCATGGCGGTGTTTAGGCGGTTGCCCGCAAGCGGGCAAGTTGTCAGTTGGGCAAATCTTCAGTTATCAGTTCTCAGTTGTCAGTCGGGAAGCACCAGACTCTTAAAAACTGATAACTGATAACTGAAAACTGACAACTACCCTTCGAGGCGCTAGCTTCCACGCATGCTGATCCTCGGCATCGAGACGAGCTGCGACGAGACGGCGGCGGCGGTGGTGAGCGATGACGGCGCGCGTATCCGCGCCAACATCGTGCTGTCGCAGCTCGCCGAGCATCGGCCCTATGGCGGCGTCGTGCCGGAAGTGGCGGCGCGGGCTCATCTCGACCATCTCGACGGCATCATCGCGCAGGCGCTCGACGAGGCCGGCATCGACTGCGCCGATCTCGACGCGGTTGCGGCCACCGCCGGGCCGGGCCTCATCGGCGGCATTTTCGTCGGCGTCATGGAGGCAAAGGCGATCGCGCTTGCCCGGCGCCTTCCGTTCATCGCCGTCAATCATCTCGAAGGGCACGCGCTCTCGCCGCGTCTCGTCGCCGACGTCCCGTTTCCCTATCTGCTGCTGCTGGTCTCGGGCGGGCATTGCCAGCTCCTCGCCGTCGAAGGCGTCGGGCGCTACCGCCGGCTCGGCACCACCATCGACGATGCGGCGGGCGAGGCCTTCGACAAAGGGGCAAAGCTGCTGGGCCTGGGATATCCCGGCGGTCCCGCGATCGAGCGCGCGGCGGCCGCGGGCGATGCCACGCGCTTCAGCTTGCCGCGACCGCTCAAGGGGCGGCCGGGGTGTGACTTCTCCTTCTCCGGCCTCAAGACGGCGCTGCGTCAGCAGGTGGCCATGCTCACCGATGCCGAGGGCCGGCTCGCGCCGCGCGACGCCGCCGATCTTGCCGCGGCGCTGCAAGCCGCGATCGGCGACAGCCTCGTCGACCGCACCACGCATGCCGCAGCGCAGTTCCACCGCCGCTGGCCCGAGGGCAAGAGCCTCGTCCTCGCCGGCGGCGTTGCCGCGAACCGGACGCTCCGGGCACGGCTCGCCGAGCTCGCCGCGGAAGCGGGATTGGCTTTCGTCGTGCCGCCGGCTGCGCTCTGCACCGACAATGCGGCCATGATCGGCTGGGCCGGGCTCGAGCGGCTGCGGCTCGGCCTCACCGATCCGCTCGACTTTGCGCCACGCCCGCGCTGGCCGCTCGATCCCGCCGCGGCTCCCGCCATCGGCGCCGGGGTGAAGGCGTAGCGAGGGTCCCAGGCCCGACCCCCGCGACTCCAGAACAACAGTTCGTTACTGTGAATGCGTCCTTGCACTCTCTCATGGCCGGGACCCGCCTAAGCCGCTAGCATCCGCGAACTCACAACGCCTTATCGGGAGGGACTATGCGCAAGCTAGTCATGGGGTTCGTTGCCGCCTGTGCCTTGGGGATCGCCGGCGGGGCTTCGGCGCAGCAGCAACCGGCGGCGACGC
>JASHUO010000183.1 GCA_030039975.1 Alphaproteobacteria bacterium | reverse complement strand
TGCCGCATGCCGCGATGCCGCAGGCGATGCCGGCTGCCATCGACAATGCAATAACGATTTGGCGCATGCCCGTCTCCTGTCTTTGTTGACCGCGGATCACCGCGGCTCTCCGTGAGGCGATTGTCCGTCCACAACGCGCGGCGACAAATACCGTGGACTCCGGATTTGTCGGGGGGCCTATGCAGGGATGTCGACGGTGTCGCTGCCGCCACCGCACAGGGCGGCGATACCCTGCGGAGCATGCGATTCACAATGAACTTTCGCCGCGAGATCGGGAATCGACCCGATAACGCCTGGTCCACAATGCCTCAATAGTCCGGGGGTCGGCGCACCGTCCGAGCCGCCTCCTTGTGTCGCGGCCCGACCTCAGCCGGAAAGGGAGCGATGACGGCTGATATGCCTCCGCCTGTGCCCGCCACCTCAGGGAGGCGCATCTTCGAATGCCCGGAGTGCGGGCTCCGTCAGGCCCTTGGCACTTTGGCGCCGGGCTCGACCGCCAAATGCGGCCGCTGCGGCGCGACCCTGCTGAGCATTCCCGAAAACTCGCTGCAGCGCTCGCTCGCTCTCGTGCTGACCGGCCTGATCCTGCTCGCCATCGCCATTACCGCGCCCTTCATGTCGCTTACCATCGAGGGACGCTTCCAAGAGGCCAACCTGATCACCGGTGCCCTCGCGCTGTGGGACCAGGGCTTATGGGAACTGGCGATTGTCGTTCTGCTGACCACCGTGGTCGCGCCGCTGCTGACGCTCGGCGCGCTCTGCTACGTCCTGGTCGGGCTTCGCTTGCCCCGACCGCCGAGCGATGTGCCGGTCGTATTTCGCTGGCTCGAATTTCTCCATCCCTGGTCGATGATCGAGGTCTACCTGCTCGGCGTCTTCGTCGCCTATGTGAAGCTCATCGCCTTTGCCACGGTCGATGTCGGGGTCGCCTGTTACGCCCTGGGCTTCCTCATGCTGATCATGGTGGCGATCGATTTCGAGCTCAGTCCCGAGCTGGTCTGGCGGGAAATGGAGCGCCGCGGCCTCGCCAAACCGCCGCCGGCGCAACGCGGCGGCGCGTTGCTGTTGTGCGAGACCTGCGGCCTCACGGCGCCGGTCGGCGAGCGCGGCTCCGCCTGTCCGCGCTGCGGTGCCGCCCGGCATCTGCGCAAGCCCAACAGCGTGACACGGACCTGGGCGCTGGTGATCACCGCGATGATCCTCTATGTGCCGGCCAATCTCTATCCGGTCATGACCGTGGTCATGTTCGGTCAGGGCGAGCCCAACACCATCCTCGGCGGCGTCAAGGAACTGCTCGGCAGCGGCATGTGGCCCCTGGCGCTGCTGGTCTTCTTCGCCAGCATCACGGTGCCCGCGCTCAAGATTCTCGGCCTCATTCTCCTGCTGCTGACGACGCAGCAGGGCAGCCGCTGGCGGCTCAGGGATCGCACCGTGCTCTACCGGATCGTCGAGTCCGTCGGACGCTGGTCGATGATCGATATTTTCATGCTGTCGATCCTCGCGGGTCTCGTTCAACTCGGCGCCATTGCGACGATCGAACCGGGCGTCGGCGCGATCTCGTTCTGCGCCGTCGTCATCATCACCATGTTCGCCGCGGCGAGCTTCGACCCGCGGCTGATGTGGGATAGCGCAGGAGCAAACCGATGAGACAGGATACGTTGGAGCAACGCGAGGCGCCCGGGGAACCACACATCCGTCGGTCGCGCTTCTCGCTCATCTGGATCTTGCCCATCGTCGCCCTGCTCATCGCCGGCTGGATCGGCTACACGACGCTCTCCGAGCGCGGCCCGACCGTCACCATCACCTTCAAGACGGCAACCGGGCTCGAAGCCGGCAAGACTGAGATCAAGCACAACGATGTCGTGCTCGGCACGGTCAAGCGGGTCGATCCCACGCCCGATTTGGAGTCGGTCGTCGTCATCGCGCAGATGAACAAATTGGCGGCGCCGCATCTGAATGAGAACACGAAGTTCTGGGTGGTTCGGCCGCGCTTCAGCCTCACCAATTTGTCGGGTCTGCAAACGCTGGTATCGGGCAGCTACATCGAGATGGATCCGGGCAGCGGCAAGAGCGAGCAGCGCAAATTCACCGGCCTCGAAGAGCCACCGGTGGTGCGCTCGGACGTCTCCGGCACGACCTACATCCTCACGGCGAAAAAGATCGGCTCGGTCAGCTCGGGCTCGCCGGTGTTCTTTCGCGGCATCGAGGTGGGGGAGGTGATCTCGTCGGATTTCGAAGGCATCGACAAGGGCTTCACGGTTCGCGTCTTCGTCTACAAGCCCTACGACGCCTATGTCCATGACGGGACGCAGTTCTGGAACGCGTCGGGCATCAGCCTCGATGCCGGCTCGGGCGGCTTCAAGCTCGAGATCGAATCGCTGGAAGCGGTTCTTGCCGGCGGCATCGCTTTCGACACCAGCGACGCGGCGCGCAAGACCACGCCGGCGAAGGAGAACAGCACCTTCCCGCTTTACGCCGATCGCGGCGATGCGGAAGAGGCCGGCTACACCAACCGGGCGCGCGTGCTCGTCGAGTTCGAAGGGTCCGTCCGCGGCTTGGACGTCGGTTCGCCGGTCGAGGTGCAAGGCATCACCATCGGCAGGGTCGTCGATTATCACCTCGTCGTCGACGCCGCAAAAAATACCGTCAACGTTCCGGTCGTGTGCGAAATCGACCTTGCCCGCGTCGGCATCATCAATCAGCCGGCCGGGGAGCAGGGCAAGGGCAAGCTCATGGAAGGTCTCGTCGACCGCGGCATGCGCGCGCAATTGCGCACCTCGAGCTTCATCACCGGGCAGCTTTACGTCGCCTTCGACTTCTTCCCGAACGCTCCGCCGGCGAAGATTGTCCAGACCGACACCTATCCCTTGGTTCCCTCGGTTCCCGCCGAGATGGAGGGCCTGACGCGCTCGGTCACCCAGACCCTGGACAAGCTGGCATCGCTGCCGCTCGATGATATCGCGCAGGGCGCCCGCAAGACACTGGAAGCGGCTCAGCAGCTGATGACCAACGCCAACGCCCAGACCACGCCGCTGCTGGTCAGCCTGCGCCAAACCAGCGCTGCCGCCGACAGCGTGCTCAAATCGATGGGCTCGGCCTATGGTGGCGATTCTCAGGTCCGGGCGGAGCTCATGGACACGCTCCGGCAGCTGCAGGAGACGCTCAGATCCGCGCAAACGCTCACGAACTACCTCGAGCAGCATCCGGATTCCGTAATCCGCGGCAAGTCGGCCGCGCAATGACCCAGGCATCGCCCTCTCGCCGCCGTATTCTTGCCGGGTGCGGCCTGCTGTTGCTCGCCGCCTGCAGCTCGACGCCGCCGCCGCGGCTCTTCACCTTGGCGCCGCGGCCTGCGACACCGAGCCGGCCTTTCGCCGCGACGATCGCCGTCAGACGCGTGCAGCTGCCGAAGTATCTCGAGCGGCTGCAAATCGTCAGCTATCGCGATCCCTACGAGCTGCAATATTCGGAATTCGTCATCTGGGGCGAGAATCTGAGCGACATGACGACGCGCGTGCTCGCCGCGAACCTCTCCGAACGCTTGCCGCACAGCCAGGTCTATCTCAGCGCCGGTTCCTTCGCCGATGCGACGGCGGATATCACGCTCGAAACCAGCATCGATAAGTTCGACCCGGACCCGGCGGGGGTTGTCGTCCTCTCCGCGCAATGGGCAGCGCATCGCCAAGGCGCCCCGGATCAGATCCGCTCGGAGCAGATCCGCGTCACGCCGGGCTCGAAGGATCCGACCGGCCAGGTTGCCGCGATGAGCGATGCCCTGGGCCAGCTCGCCGACCGTATCGTCGCGGGCCTGCCAGCGCCCGCGGAACCGTCGTCGACCGCTCCACCCCGCCGGAAGACGCGCTGAGCCCCGCGCGCCGGCGCGAGCATGAATTGATCCGGCTGGATCCGGCATGGCTCTCAGTCAACGCGACGCGCTCAAGTCCTACCTGAGGCGGGATCGCGTTCATGATCCCGCCCTGACCATGCTGTTGATCGTGCAGTGTTGGATCATCGTCGTCGCGGCGCCGTTTGCCGCGATTGGAGGGCCGGGTTCGCGCGAGCTCCTGGAGCTCCTGATTCTCGTCTTCGCGTTCCTCGTATTCCTGATTTCTCGTGGAACCGTAGCGACGGCCGTAGCGTCCCTCGCGATCGCTTCCGGCTTGACCGGGTCGACGCTCCAATTGTGGGCGCCGTCGAGCCTCTCGCTGCTGCTGGCGCATGGTGGCAGCCTCGCCGCCATGATACTGGTCTGCTACATCGTCGGCCGCGCCGTGCTGGCGCCGGGAGAAATTACCGGGCATCGCGTGCTCGGCGCGATCGCGCTCTACTTGAATTTCGGGATCCTGTTCGCCACGGCCTATCGGCTCGTCTGGGATTTTGTCCCCGGGTCCCTCAGCGGGATTCCGGAGGGTATCGCGTCGTGGAAAGCCTATGGCTCGATGCTTTATTTCAGCCTGGTCACGCTGACCTCGGTGGGCTACGGCGACATTGTGCCGGTCCATCCCTTTGCGCGCACGCTCTCCAATCTCGAGGCGATCGTTGGCCAGCTTTATCCGGCAACCTTGCTGGCGCGGCTCATTACCTTGGAGCTCGAAAGG
>JASHUO010000182.1 GCA_030039975.1 Alphaproteobacteria bacterium | reverse complement strand
GCTGACGCGTTGGCCGGAAGCGCTGCGCGGCGAGGCCGAGGCGCTGCTGAAGCTCTCGCCCGAGGCCCGCGCCGTGCTGGACGAGGCAAGGCGGCTCGATCAGGCGATCGCAGCGGGAAGCGCCCATGACGATGCCCGGCTCTGGCCGCCCGGCGAGTCGGACGCGGCGCTCGCCCGGCTGCGCGCCTCCGTCGACGCGCGCATCGCAGCACCGGCAGGCTTTCGGCCGGAACCTCGTCGCCTGGGATGGGCGCCGTCGCTGCGGCTGCGCTGGGCCGGACTGGCGACCGCCGGCGGCTTTGCCATCATGGCTGGGCTTCTCATCGGCGGCCTCTATGCGGGGACGCCGGAGCCGGACTCGGTGCTGACGATACTGCAGCCGCAGCCGATGCAGATATTGGCGGATTGACATGAGCGACGTGACCGCAAGAACCCGCAAGACCGGAGCATGGCGGCGGATCGCGCTGCCGGCCTCCATCATCTTGAACCTGTTCCTTGTCGCCTTGATCGGCGGGCATGTGCTGAATCGCCTTTTCACGGAAGCGACCCCCGGACCGCCGCTGATGCGTGCCCTCGCCCGGGCCGAAGCCAGCCTGCCGCCGCAGGACGCGGCGCGGTTCGGCGCCGTCATGCGCCGCGATGCGCCGCGCTTCTCCGCGGACCGCGAACAGGTCATCGCCGCGCGTCGGGCGCTGGTCGGTCAAATCACCGCCGAGCATTTCGACCAGGACGCCGTGCGGCAGGCCATGGCGACATGGCAAACCGCGTGGAACCGCTTCGTCACGGATTTCGCCAACGCGCTCGTCGACGCGCTCGCCCAGGTCTCGCCGGAGGGACGGCGCAAGCTCGTCGCCGAACGCGGGTTGGAACGCCGGGAAGACGCCGCGCCGTGAAGCGCGCGCTCTGGCTTCCCGCTTTCGCGGTAAAGGCGAGAGCTTTACCGCAGCTCTCGAAATTTTTGCACGCCACCCGTGTCGCGAAGCCGCCCTCCCTGCGTATCACCCCTGATGCAGCAGCAAGGGAGAGCAGCATGACGGGCCCCGCACGTTCCAAAGCCTTGAGCATGGCGGCCCTCGTTTTGGCGGCGGCGCTCACCGCAGCACCGCTTGCCCAAGCGCGGGTGCAGGGAAATTTCGACGAGGCCGATGCGAACCATGACGGGCGCGTGACGCTTCAGGAATACGAAACCTATGTGACGAACCGCCTGATGTCCGCGAACGGGCCGCGGGCGGAGCGCTTCAAGCAATTGAGCCCGCAGGAACAGGCCGCGCGCCTGCAGCAGCGCTTCGAACGCTTGGACAAAGGCCACAAAGGCTATCTCGACCGCAACGATTGGAACGGGTCGTGACCGTGGCGGCCTTGCCGCGGAGGCCCGGGCGGCTGATCGGCGCGGTGCGGCTTAGGCGGTTGCTGGCGCAACCGCTGCCGCCGCCGCGCACGAACTTGCCAAGCACGTTCGCCGAGCGCCTAACACATCCTAGCAACGTCTAACGTGCCAAGGCGGCGCCGCTCCGTCATGGTGAGCATGGCTTCGGCTGCGCTCGATGCGCCGAGAGCGACCCTGCAACGGAGCGGCTCGCGACATGTCGAAGGGAAAGACGGCCGGATCGAGCAACGTCGACGCGACCCCGAGGCGCGACGAGCAGGATAAGGCCGCGCCGACGGGTCGACCGTCGCCAGCGCCGCGCCGCCCGGGGATCGATGCGCTTCTGGACGCCGCGCTCGAAGCCACCTTTCCCGCCAGCGACCCGATCGCGATCGAGGTCGACCGGTGATCGACGACCGCCCCAGAAACCCGCCCAGAGGCACCCATGTCAGAGGTACGGCCGCCGCTTCCGCCCTTTACCCATGAGAGCGCCGTCGAGAAGGTCCGCTTGGCCGAGGACGCCTGGAACAGCTGCGATCCCGAGCGTGTCTCGCTCGGCTACGCCATGGACAGCTATTGGCGAAACCGCTCGGAATTCCTTCAAGGGCGGGCGGCGATCATCGGCTTCCTGACGCGCAAATGGGCGCAGGAGCTCGATTATCGGCTGATCAAGGAGCTGTGGGCGTTCACCGACAACCGCATCGCCGTCCGCTTCGCCTATGAGTGGCACGACGATACCGGTCAATGGTTCCGCTCCTATGGCAATGAGAATTGGGAGTTCGGCCCGGACGGGCTGATGCGGCGGCGCCTCGCCAGCATCAACGACCTGCCGATCGGCGAAGCCCATCGCAAATATTTCTGGCGGCAGGGCCCGCGGCCCTTGGCCCATCCCGGCCTCTCGGAGCTGGGACTGTGAAGCGGGGCGGAGGATAGCAACCGGCGCGCGATTGTCATGAGACGTGAGCTAGGCTGTTTCAGGCGAAGCGAGAGCCTCGCCTTGACCGCAGCGATATGGCTATAGGGAGTGCATGCAATGGCGGCAGACGGGTTGATCACGCTTCGGAGCAGCCACGGACCGAAAGACACGATGGCGCGGCTCGAGGCCGCGGTGACGGCAAAGGGCCTGACCATTTTCGCCCATGTCGATCACGCGGCAGGAGCCGAAGCCGTCGGCCTGAAGCTGCGGCCGACCGACCTGCTGATCTTCGGCAATGCCAAAGGCGGCACGCCGCTGATGCAGGCCATGCAGACGGTCGGCATCGACCTGCCGCTGAAGGCGCTGGTCTGGCAGGACGCGTCCGGCGCCACCTGGCTTTCCTACAATGATCCGCGCTGGATCGCGAAGCGGCACGGGGTGAGCGGCGAGGCCGAAGCAGCGATCGGCGCAATGACCGGCCTCCTCGACGCGCTCGCGAAGACAGCAACTTCTCCTTAAAGGAAAGGATTCACCAC
>JASHUO010000018.1 GCA_030039975.1 Alphaproteobacteria bacterium | reverse complement strand
AGCTATCCCATCCTCACGGAAGATGGCCGCGTGCTTGGCATGGCATCGCGCGCCGACGCGCTGCGCTGGCTGATGCGCGGCTGGGAGCCGGGCACGACGCTGGCTGATGTCGCACGCGACAGCGCGCCGCTCATCGGCCATGCCGACGAGCTGGTCGGCCAGCTTGCCGACCGCATGGCGGCGCAGGATATCGGCCGTGTGCCCATCGTCGACCGGCAGCGCGGCACCCTCGTCGGCATCGTCTCCCGCAAGGACCTGCTGCAGGTGCGTGCTCATATGCGCGCGCAAGAGCGCGAGCGCCAGCCGCTGCTGCGCCTGGCGCGGAGCGGCGAGCGCCCCCCGAAGCGTTAAACGAGGCGCCGCAGTTCCAGCGCGATGCCGGAATCAGACCCGGCCGTGGCAGTGCTTGAACTTCTTGCCGGAGCCGCAAGGACAGGGGGCGTTACGCGGCGTCTTCGCCCAAGGCGCCGCGACGGCCGCGGCCGCCGCCATCGCAGCGACATTGCCGTCGCCCTCGGCCAAGGCAGGATCGCCGCGGCGCTCGGCCATGGCGCGGGGCCGCGGCGGTGGCGGAAAGGGTTGCGCCTCTTCCGGCGGCGGCTCGTCGCCGCGCTGCACGCGCAGCTCGACATGCGCCAGCACGCGCGTCACCGCCTCGCGCAGCTCCACCAGCATGCCGCTGAACAGCTCGAACGCCTCGCGCTTGTACTCGTTGACGGGATCGCGCTGCGCATAGGCGCGGAGATTGATACCTTGGCGCAGGTGATCGAGCTGGACGAGGTGCTCCTTCCAGTTCTGGTCGAGGATCTGCAGCAGCAAACTCTTCTCGGCCATGCGCATGATGTCGGCGCCGTAATTTGCCGCCTTCTGCGCGGCTTTGGCGTCGGCCGCCTGGGCGATGCGCTCTTTGATCTCGGCGTCGCCGATGCCCTCCTCATGAGCCCAGTCCTTGATCGGCAGGTCAAGGTTGAAGATGCGCAAGCACTCCTCGCGCAGCGTGTCGACCTCCCACTGATCGGGCAGCGCGTTCTCGGGAATGGAGCGCGCCACCATCGCCTCCACCGTCTCGTGGCGCATGTCGCTGATGGTCTGCGCCACATCCTTCGCCGCCATGATCTCCTTGCGCTGCTCGTAGACCACCTTGCGCTGGTCGTTCATGACGTCGTCGAATTTGAGGACGTATTTGCGCGCCTCGTAATTGCGCGCCTCGACTTTTTGCTGCGCTTTCTCCAGCGCCTTGTTGATCCAGGGATGGATGATCGCCTCGCCCTCCTTGAGGCCGAGGCGCTGCAACATGCCGTCCATGCGCTCGGAGCCGAAGATGCGCATGAGGTCGTCCTCGAGCGAGACGAAGAATTTCGACGCGCCAGGATCGCCCTGCCGGCCGGAGCGGCCGCGCAGCTGGTTGTCGATGCGCCGGCTCTCATGCCGCTCCGAGCCGATGACGAAGAGGCCGCCGGCCCGGCGTACCTCTTCGCGCGCCGCCTCGATCTCGGCGCGGATCTCGTCTTTACGGCCCTCGCGCGCCGCCTCATCGGCGATGGCGGGCAGCTCCTGCTTCAACCGCATATCGAGATTGCCGCCGAGCTGGATGTCGGTGCCGCGGCCGGCCATGTTGGTGGCAATGGTAACCGCGCCCGGCCGGCCGGCCTGGGCGATGATATAGGCCTCCTGCTCGTGATAGCGCGCGTTCAGCACCTGGTGCGGAATCTTGCGCTTCTTGAGGAGGGCGGAGAGCGCTTCCGATTTCTCGATGCTCACGGTGCCGGCGAGCACCGGCTGCTTGCGTTGTTGGCATTCCAGCACCTGCGCGATGATCGCTTCGTACTTCTCGCGCGCGGTGCGGTAGACCTCGTCGTCATTGTCGACGCGCTGCATCGGCACGTTGGTTGGCATCTCCACCGAGTCGAGCTTGTAGATTTCGGAGAATTCCTCCGCTTCGGTCATCGCCGTGCCGGTCATGCCGGCGAGCTTCGGATAGAGACGGAAGTAATTCTGGAAGGTGATCGAGGCGAGCGTCTGGTTCTCCGCCTGGATCTCGACGCTCTCCTTGGCCTCGAGCGCCTGGTGCAGGCCTTCCGAGTAGCGGCGTCCCTCCATCATGCGGCCGGTGAATTCGTCGATGATGACGACCTTGCCGTCCTTGACGATGTAGTCGGTGTCGCGGGCGAAGAGCTTGTGCGCGCGCAGCGCCTGGTTGGCGTGATGGACGAGCGCGACATTGTGGATGTCGTAGAGCGTGCCCGCCTTGAGCAGCTCCGCCTCGCGCAGCATCGCCTCGATCTTCTCGACACCGCTATCGGTGAGCACGACCTGACGCTGCTTCTCGTCCTTCTCGAAATCCTCGGCGGCGAGATGCGGGATCATGCGGTCGACAGTCCGGTACATCTCCGAGGAGTCCTCGGCCGGGCCTGAGATGATGAGCGGCGTGCGCGCCTCGTCGATGAGGATCGAATCGACCTCGTCGACGATGGCATAGTGGAACGGCCGCTGCACCATGTCCTCGAGCCGGAACTTCATGTTGTCGCGGAGATAGTCGAAGCCGAACTCGTTGTTGGTGCCGTAGGTGACGTCGGCGGCGTATTGCGCGCGCCGCTCCTCGTCGTCGAGACCATGCACGATGCAGCCGACGGAAAGGCCGAGGAAACGATAGATCTGGCCCATCCATTCGCTGTCGCGCCGGGCGAGATAGTCGTTGACGGTGACGACGTGGACACCCTTCTCGGTAAGCGCGTTGAGGTAGACCGGCAAGGTCGCCACCAACGTCTTGCCTTCGCCGGTCTTCATCTCCGAGATCATGCCGCGATGAAGGACAGCGCCGCCCATGAGCTGCACGTCGAAATGGCGCTGCCCGAGTGTGCGCTTCGCCGCCTCGCGCACAGTGGCGAAAGCCTCGGGCAGGATGTCGTCGAGCTTGTCGCCCGCGGCGAGGCGCTGCTTCAGCGCCGGGGTGCGGGCGCGCAATGCTTCGTCCGAAAGCGCGGCAAGCTCGGCCTCAGCCGCATTGACCTCGTCGACAAGTGGCTGCAAGCTTTTGACGTATCGATCGTTCGCTGAGCCGAACAGTCGCCGAGCAAGGGCGCCGATCATCCAAACCTCGAG
>JASHUO010000181.1 GCA_030039975.1 Alphaproteobacteria bacterium | reverse complement strand
GACGAGAAGCCGCGCCGTCGGTGTATCGCCCCAGACGAAAAAGCCGATGATCGTCGCCCAGACCAGCGACAGGTAGTTGAACGGCGTTACCGCCGAAGGCGGCGCCAGATGCAGCGACTTCGTCCACCAATATTGCGAGACACCGTTGCCGAGGCCGGCGAGGATCATCATCAGCGCGTCCGGGCCGCGCCGCATCGCAAAGCCCAGCGGCAGCAGGCAGGCGGTGAAGAGGGCGATGAGCGTCAGCTGATAGAAGGTCAGGGTCTCGATCGATTCGGTGACGCTCATGCGGCGGATGGCGATCGCCACGGTCGAGGTCAGCACGGCATTCGACAGGGCGAAGAAGGCGCCCGACTGCAGCATGCCGGGACCCGGCCGGGTGACGCAGAGCACGCCGATGAACCCCACCAGCAGCGCGCTCCAGCGATGAAGGCCAACCCGCTCCTTGAGGATGAGGATGGAGAGCAAGGTGGTGAAGAGGGGCGCCGAGAAGCTGATGGCGATGGCGCCGGCGAGCGGCATCAGCTGGAACGCCAGGAAGATGCTCATCATCGAGCAGAACTGCGACAGCGCCCGTTTGACATGGTCGAAGCGGCGCTCGGTGCGCAGCACGGCGAAGCCGAGACGCGGCAACGTCAGGAGATAACAGGGAATCAGCGAAAACAGCGAGCGGACGAAGGCCACTTCGCCGACCGGATAGAGCGCGACCTCCCATTTCACCAGGGCGTTGACCGCGGCAAAGGCGATCGTCGAACCGACCATGTAGAGGATGCCGAGCGGGATCTGCTCGTGGCGCGGCGAAAATACGGGTGTGGCCATGTCCTCGGGGCGATGCTTGGGGGCGCGGCAGAATGCCACGGGGCCGCCGGCCTCGAAAGCGCTCATTTGCTTCCCTCGCCCCCTGATTGACAGAGCGGCTGCCAGGGAGTTTGGTAGGTCCGTTTCATGCGCCCGCTTCGGCAAACATCGATGATCGCGTGGCCGCCCTCTGGCGCGCGCGCCACCTGCGCCGCGCCGCCGCGCTCTTCGGCACGCTCGGACTTCTGGTGCAGGCCCTGATCACGGCCTGGCATCAGCCGGCAGTCGCGACGTCGGGCGCGCCCTTCGGGCTTGCGCTCTGCCATGTCGGCCCCACCGGCTCAGTCGGCAAGCCGGGCGAGGGCCCGGCGAAGGGCGCGCCCTGCCCAATCTGCCTGGCGCTGGCGGCCGGCGGCAGCGCCGTCATGCCCGAAGGCGCAGCGCTACGACTGCCGGTGGCGGCGCGCGTGCGCCTGCCCCGGGAGGCGCGGCTTACTCCCCTGCCCCGCTTCGGCCATAGCGCGGCGCAGCCGCGCGGTCCGCCGCCCGTGGCCTGACACCGCGGCCGCCGCCCGCCGGGAACCGGCGCCGGCGCCGCCCGAGCCGGACATGGACGCTCCCGTCCTGCTTGTACTGCCGTTCACGCGCAGGCTCAGGCCGGCGACGCCCGCCTTTGCGGAGATCACGTGATGTCATCGAAACCCCTGCTCGTCCTCTGCACCGCCGCCATGCTGCTGGTCGCCGGCATCGCCGGCGCGACTTGGCTGGTGACGACCCGAACCGGCGCGAGCGCCGCCGTCGTGCCGCCGGCTGTGGCGGTCGGCGGGCCTTTCACCTTGACCGCGGCCGATGGCGCGACCGTGACCGACCAGAGCTATCGCGGCAAATGGCTGTTGATCTATTTCGGCTATACCTTCTGCCCGGATGCCTGTCCGACGGCGCTCACCAATATCAGTGCCGCGCTGCAGCAGCTGGGGCCGTTGGCGGATCGCGTGCAGCCGCTGTTCATCACCGTCGATCCGCACCGCGACACGCCCAAGGTGATGGCCGATTATGTGAAGGCGTTCGACCACCGCATCGTCGGCCTCACCGGCAGCACCGCGGCGATCGAGGCCGTGACCAAGGAATACGGCGTCTATGTCGCACCGCAAAAGAGCGAGGGCAGCGACGATTACCTCGTCGACCACAGCTCCTTCATCTATCTCATGAACCCGGACGGCAAGTTCGTCGCCACGTTGTCGGGTGCGGCCACCGGGGCGCAACTCGCGGCGCGGCTAGAGACGCTGCTGTCGCAAACCTCTTGAGGAGAACAGCAATGCGATCGCTCTTTGTCGCCTGTCTTTTGAGCGTCGTTGCCGCCGCCGGCCCTGCCGCGGCCGAGACGCCGGCGCAACCCATCATCCAGGTCCATTCGGTCTGGTCGCGCGCAACGCCCGGCGGCGCCAAGACCGCGGTTGTCTACATGACGCTCAGCGCCAAGGGCCAGGCCGACCGCCTCGTCGCCGCGTCGACGCCGGTCGCCGACAAGGCGGAGCTCCACAGCGAGAGCATGTCCGGCGGGGTGATGCAGATGCGGCCGCTCGCCTCGCTCGAGGTGAAGCCCGGCGCCACGACCATGCTGAAGCCCGGCGGCAATCACATCATGCTGATCGGGCTCAAGCATCCGCTGAAGGCGGGGGACAGCTTCCCGCTGACGCTCGCCTTCGAGAAATCCGGCAAGCAGGAGGTGACGGTGCATGTCGAGAAGGTGGGCGCGATGGGCATGGACATGGAAGGAATGAAAGGGATGCCGGGAATGCAGGGCGGCGCGATGACGGGTCATTGACGCACTGCGCTATGGTCCCTCGCAGAGGAGTATGAGATGACCCGCTTGCAGCGGAAGAACCTGACGATCGTCGCCGGCCTCGGCGTCATTCTCGCGGCGATGATCACGCTGGTGTCGTTTTCGGTGCCGCTCTATCGCCTGTTCTGCGCCGCCACCGGCTTCGAAGGCACGACGCAGCGCGCCGCCGAAGATACGGCCACGGTCTCGAAGCACATGGTCACCGTGCGCTTCGACACGCAAGTCGCCGACAATCTGCCCTGGCAGTTCGAGCCGGTGCAGAACGCGGTCCAGGTCCATCTCGGCGAAGAGAAGCTGGTGTTCTTCCGTGCCAAGAATCTCAGCGACCATGCCATCATCGGCCACGCCACCTTCAACGTGACGCCGTCCAAGGCGGGCCTCTATTTCGACAAGATCCAGTGCTTCTGCTTCAGCGACGAGCGTCTCGAGCCGGGCGAGAGCGTCGATATGCCGGTCGATTTCTTCGTCGATCCGGCGCTGCTGAAGGACGCCAACGCGCGCGACGTCGACACCATCACGCTGTCCTACACCTTCTTCCCCTCGGCGTCGCCGACCGATGTCGAGGATCTCTCGCGCTTCGCGCCCAACGCGCCGCCCAGCGCCGCGCGCGGCGGACAGCTTTTCGCCGAGCGCTGCGCCGCCTGTCACGCGCTCGACCAGAATCGCGTCGGGCCGATGCTCGGCGGGGTCGTCGGCCGCCGCGCCGCCAGCATTGAAGGATATCCCTATTCGCCGGCGCTCACTCAGTCCGGCATCACCTGGAGCGCCGCGACGCTCGATCAATGGCTCGCCGGGCCGCGCCACATGGTGCCCGGCGCCAAAATGCCGGTGCGCGTGCTCGAAGCCAATTCGCGGCGCGATCTCATCGCCTATCTCGAGGCGCAGAGCAAGAAGCCGGCGAAGGCGACGGAGACGGCGGGGAAGTGAGGGGGCAGTGGTTGGGCGGGTTCTTTCCGGGCTTGAAGCAGCGAGCGTGGGTCACCCCCCTCCCTTCCCTCCCCCTCAAGGGGGGAGGGGATATCGCTCTGGGGCGCTCGCCAGCCAGTCGAGCATGCGGCGCAGCTTCACCGCCTCGCCGACAGCGACGATTGCGGGCGGCTCGATGCCGGCGGCAGCGACATCGGCGGCAGCGCGCGCCAGCACCGTCTCGAGCACGCGCTGCGCCGGCGTCGTCGCTTTGCTCACCACCGCGACCGGCTCGTCGGGGCGGCGCCCGGCGGCGATGAGGCGCTGGGCGATGGCGTCGAGATGCTTCAGCGCCATGTAGAGCACCAGCACCGGCGCGCCGCGCGCCAGCGCAGTCCAGTCGAGCCCATCCGGCAGCTCGCCATTGCTGGCATGGCCGGTGATGAAGGTCACCGCCGAGTTGACGTCGCGATGCGTGGCGGGAATGCCGGCATAGGCGAGGCCGCCGA
>JASHUO010000017.1 GCA_030039975.1 Alphaproteobacteria bacterium | reverse complement strand
CTCACCGGTTGTTGAAGATCATGTCCGGGGGCTCGACGTCGCGATCGAAGGCCGCTGCGGTATTCAAGAAGCCGCGCGTGACATCCTCGGTATTGAAGAGGTCCATGGTGATGTCGAGCATCACGGCGTCGGCTGCCGGGACACCGCCCGCCGACCAGGCCTTGAGCAGTGCGCGGGTCGCCGCGTAGGACTTCGTCGGCCCGGTCGCCAGTCTCTGCGCCAGCGCTTCGACCGTGTGGGCAAGCCCGGCCTCCGGAACGACTTGTGTGGCGATTCCGAGTTGGGCTGCGACGGGGCCCGGGATCGGCTCGCCAAGCATGGCGAAGCGCGATGCCCGTCCGCGACCGACGCGCTCCGCCAGACGCTGCAGCGCCCCGGCGATCGGCAGCATTCCCGTCGTCACTTCAACGCAGCGAAAGACGGCGTTCTCGGCGGCAACAATGAAGTCGCAAGCGAGGGCAAGTTCGAAGCCGCCGCCAAACGCGACGCCCTGCACGGCCGCGATGGTCGGTACCTTCAAAGCTTCGATCGCGCGATAGGACAGATTGACTTCGGCGACAAAGGTACGGAACCAATTGACGTCCTTCCCCGGCCACTCCCGCACCTCGCCGCCGAAGCTGAAGTGAGGTCCTTCCGCCTGGACCACCAGAACACGGATGTCGCTTTCGCTGGCGTCGTGCACCGCTTGCCGCAGACATTCCGAAAATTCGCGATCGAGACGGTTGAAGGGCGGATTGGCGAGAACGATGCGGCCAATCGCGTTCTGGCGTTCGAATCGAATGGTTTTCATGGTCTGCGACTCCTCTCAGCCGCGACAGGGGACGATTTCGGGACCACCGGGACCAGCAGATGCGAAGGATGTTCCGCGTCGTGGTAGATGCTGTGCGTCACGGTCTCGCTGCGGCAAACGTGATAGGGGATGTATTCGACGTCCGTCATGGCGCCGGTGCCGGTGGGGACGTCCATCGCGGTGATGTCGATGCACAGCCGGTGTCCCGCCTTGAATTGATTGGCGGTCGCCAGGATGTGGATTTGATATTCGATGATCTCGCCGGGCGGGACCGGCGCGATGGAGCGGCGCGTGAGCTTGTGGAAAGGCTCGCCGGGCCTGGAGCGCGCCGGATCGATCGCCCGGTATGAAGCCTTCAACCAGCCGCGGGTGAGCTCGCGCTCCGGCAGGTTTGACGGCACGCTCCTTTCGCCCGATCGGGCGGTGACGACGGACACGTCCGGCCCGATATCCCTCAGGATCACGATCCAGTTGGTGTCCGTCTTGTCGATGGCGGCATACAAGGTGAGGCTGATCGGGCCCACGACCGTCAGGTCTTCCGAGAACGGCTCCGTCATATAGCGGAGGCGCTCGACCTTCGTGGTTTGCTTGAGCGGCATCTGGGTGAAGACGTCCGGCTCGCGCGCGGCCCGTCCGGTTTCGCCGACCGGAGGCGGCGGGCCCGGCGTCAGCCGCTCCCAGTTGCAGAGATAGAGCCGGCGCCACTCGGTTTCAGGAAGCGGCCAGTCGGCTGCGGTCCGCCATTCATTGACCCCCATCAGCCAGTACCGGACGGGCGGCTCCTCCATGATTCCGTTGTCGACGCCCTTCAGCCAGTGATCGTACCAACGGATGATTTCGTCATGATAGTCGTGGAACGGCCGCTCCAAATGCGCCGGTCCGGTAAAGATGAGCTTGCGCGGGGCATTCCTTGCATTCTGAAAGTAGTGCTGGGCGCCGAGCCAATGGAGTTTGTAGGTGTAGGCATACGCGCCCGACCCGGTGTAATAGGGAATCCTGATCTTCTTGAAGACTTCTTCTGCCGCCTCGACGACTCCCTCCGGCTCCCAGGGGGCGACCATCGAGTGGAACATGACGAAGGTGCGTTGCCCTTTCTGCGTCAGAATGTTGTAGAGATTCACATACATCTTGAAATCGGGATTCGCCATGGCCGCAGCGAAGAGAACTTCCTCCTCCGGCGGAAGCTCGCCGGGGACGTCGCGTTGTTCATGGACCGTGCTGAAGACATCCAGGAGATAAGGGAAGGTGTGCAGGACGCCGCCGGGATAAAAGTCGCGGAAGCCGAACATGCCGCCGTAAGCGCTGCAGGCGTCGTAGGGGAAGATCGCCTTGAGCGCCGGATGGCCTTGAGCGGCGGCCCGCCACTGCTCCCCGGCATAGCCGGAAATTCCGACCATTCCGACATTGCCGTCGCACCAGGGCTGGCGGCTGATCCAATCGATCACGTCGTAATGATCGGTATTTTCCAGGCCGTAATGGCCCTCGGATTTGCCGGAACCGCGGGGCTGCGCGATGACATGGACGTATCCGTTGGCGACGAGGCGTCGCGTGTCACCGGCTTCGATCGGGCCGAACCAGAGCGGGACGTTTGCGGGCTGCGGTGGCAAAATGTCGGCCATGTCCGGGCCTTGCAGGTCCTTGTTGTGCAAGGCCGCGGCATAGAGAACCGGGAACGGACCTTTGCCGTCCGGCCGGTAGACGTCGAGCGCAAGACGAACCCCGTCCCGCATGCGGATGCGAAGGTCGCGTTCTTCGATCATCGGCAACCCTTCCCCGTCCGGCGGAGGGCCGAACTCAGGGGAGAGTTAACCTGCTTTCAGCGCGTCGGGATTGACGTATCCCGCTGCGAATGGGATGGCCGCCGAGCGGTGGCTCGCCATCAGCTCGTCATCGCGCGGCGCCATGCCCCGGGTGAAATTCCGGTGGCGGCGCGGAACGCACGGGTGAAATGGCTTTGCTCGGAGAAGCCGGTATCGAGCGCAATCTCGGCGAGGCTGATGCTGTGATCCGCCAGCAATCGCTTCGCGCTCTCGATGCGCGCATCCAAGTGCCAGAGGTGGGGCGTGGTTCCGGTGGACGTTTTGAAGGCTCGACCAAACTGCGAGGGCGACAGGTCCACCAGGCTCGCCAATTCGGACAAGCGAATCGGTCTTGGAAGATTGTCGCGGACAAAATCCATCACGGCCGCGAGTTGGCGGTTCGAGAGGCCGAGACGACGGTGATGGCGCGGCGACAGGCCATCGAGATGGAAGAGGCGAGCCACCATCGCTGCGACGAGGCTATCGCCGAACAATGGCGACCATTCGGCCGTGTCCTCGTCGGTGACGATCAGACGCGCAAGTGCCTGCAGACTCTCGTCGTTGAAGACCAAACGCGGCTCCTGAAGCGGCGCCGACGTGAACTCCTCGCCCATGATCGCCTTCAGGCGGTCGAGATCCAGAACGAGCCGAACTTCGTCGACCTCGTCGATGCCCTCGGAATAGCCCCAGACCGGCACACCGGCGGGGATCAAGCTGATATGGCCTGCCGGTCTTTGCCGCCCCGATGGCCGGGACGTGGTGCCAGCGCTCAGATCCAGCCGCGCCTCGCACTGCCCGCGCACTTCGTTGACCACGATCGACAGAACGGGCCGATCGCAGTTGAGCGGGTGCCATGCGCGACCCGGACGCGCCCTTATGCGGATGTCGTGCACATGAAGGCCGCTCCACACATGGCTCACGGCCTGCAGGGTGACGAGGTTATGCAAGCCATTCGGCCGAAGGTCATGGCCATCCATCGCTTCCTCCCGGCGGAAGACCCCGGAGCGGGCAACACCGATCTCCGGAGCCTACCGGCGACCTTTTGCGTCAAGATCGGATGCACCCTATGGGTTGTCAATGTCGCCTCGCCCGAGGGCTGCGGTCGCCCCCGGGGCATCGAGTCCAAGAATGCGCATCGCCATCAAGAACGTCCGACAGCTTGCCCCTAGATTGTTGGTACGACGCTCCAGCAAGCCGTCCCCGCCCGCAGCAGAGCTTGTTGCGAGCAGGCCAGAATGATACCTATTCTTGTTCTGAAGAAACGCAAGCCGAGGGAGACTTACCGATGAACCGGCGAGATTTCATCGCGCTCCTCGGGACGACCATGCTCGCGCCCTCGCCCGCGCTTTCAGCCGAAGAATCGACCATGACAGAGCCACACCGCATCGACGTGCATCACCACATCGTGCCGCCAAGCTGGCTCGCAGCGATGGACATCATCGGCCGCACCGACCCGATGATCGGCGGTTGGTCGGTGCAGAAGAGTCTCGACGACATGGACAAGGGCGGGGTCGCGATCGCGATTGCGTCGCCAACCACCCCGCAGGTGACGCCGCTCGGCAAGGAAGCCGCCGTGCGGGTCGCGCGCCAATCGAATGAATTCGCCAAGCAGCTGATGACCGATCATCCCGGGCGGTTCGGCGCGTTTGCCATGCTCCCGCTTCCGCACATCGATGAGAGCCTCAAAGAGGCCGCCTACGCGCTCGACGTGCTCAAGCTCGACGGCATCGGCGTGATGACGAACTACGGCGACAC
>JASHUO010000180.1 GCA_030039975.1 Alphaproteobacteria bacterium | reverse complement strand
CCAAAAGCCCCGCCGCGAGCGCGTCCACCTGGCGCTGAATCTCGCGATAGCTCAGCCGGACCTTCTGATGGCGCACGACGAGCGCATCCTGCTCCGGCCACCGCGCCGCCGCCTTGTCGAAATGGACGCCGATGGTCTCGCCGATCAGCGGCACATCGGAGACGCCGTGAACGTAGCTTTGCCTGAGTTTCGCCATTCGCGTCCTCCCTGATGTTTTGTTCCCATCCTAGCGCCAGCCGAGAGAAGCTGTCAGCCATCAGCTATGAGCCATCAGCTTGAGCGGAATCGGACTCGTGCTGACAGCTGATAGCTTATTTCTGCGCCGCCGCGAGCAGCAGTTCGAGCGCGCGCTTGGTGGCGGCGAGGCGCACCGCGGCGCGGTCGCCGGGAAAGACGTGTTGCTCGGTGGTGACCGGCCCGCCGCGGCGGGCGCAGCCGAACCAGACGAGCCCCACTGGCTTGGTCGGCGTGGCGCCGCCGGGGCCGGCAATGCCGGTGATGGCGATGGCGAGGTCGACCGGCGCGGCGCCGAGAGCACCCGCGGCCATCGCCGCGGCAGTCTCGGCGCTCACCGCGCCATGGGTTTCGAGGAGCTTCACTGGCACCCCCAAAAGCTCGCTTTTGGCTTCATTCGAATAGGTGACGAGGCCGCGCTCGACCACATCCGAAGAACCCGCGATGTCGGTGAGCGCCGCCGCCACCATGCCACCGGTGCAGGATTCTGCGGTAGCCAGATGGAGCCCCTTGCCGCGGCAGGCGCTGAGCACGGCGGTGGCGAGCGTCGCGAGCGTCAGTTCAGGCAAGCGGCCTCCCCATCAGCAGGAGCAGGAGCAGGAGCGCCGTCGCGGCGAAAAAGCCCGCGACCATATCGTCGGCCATGACGCCCAGGCCGCCGCCGACATGCTGGTCGATCCAGCGCGCCGGCCAGGGCTTGACGATGTCGAAGACGCGGAAGAGCAGAAACCCCGCAACGTAGGGGACGGCACTGGGCGGCGTCACGACCAGCGCCAGCCATTGTCCGGCCACTTCGTCGACCACGATCGAGCCGGGGTCCTTGGCGGCGCTCAGCCTGACGACGCGACCTGCTGCCCACCAGCCGAGGAGGAAGAGCGCCAGCGCCGCAAGCAACAGTGCGCGCGGTCCGAACAGCCCAGCGATCGCCCAGGCAAAGGGCAGCGCCGCGAGCGAGCCCCAGGTCCCGGGCGCCCAGGGCAAGCGGCCGACGCCAAACCAGCTCGCGATCACCTGCGCCGGATGGAACGGCGCAGGCGGTTTCGGCTCGAGCGTGCTCATCCCGCTTCGCCTTGCCTAGAGCGGCAGACGCAGCGTCGCCACCGCCTGAGCAGCGATGCCTTCGCCGCGGCCGGTGAAACCGAGCCCCTCGGTGGTGGTCGCCTTGACGCTGACGCGGCCGCGCTCGAGCCGCAGGATCTCGGCGATCCGCGCCACCATCGCGTCGCGATGGGGGCCGATCTTGGGCCGCTCGCAGATCAACGTCACGTCGAGATGGCCGATGCGACCGCCGGCCGAGGCGACGAGAGCGCCGGCATGGCTCAGGAACAAGTGGGACGGCGCGCCGCGCCATTTGGGATCGCTCGGCGGGAAATGCTGGCCGATATCGCCGGCGCCGAGCGCGCCGAGGATCGCATCGGTCAGTGCGTGGAGGCCGACATCTGCGTCGGAATGGCCGATGAGGCCGCGCTCATGCGCAACTTTGACGCCGCAGAGCCAGACATGGTCGCCGGGGCCGAAAGCGTGGACATCGAAGCCCTGGCCGGTGCGGATATCGCCGTGGCGCGCGAGCAGCAACCGCTCGGCCTGCTCCAGATCCTCCGCCGTCGTCACCTTGAAATTCGTTTCGCTGCCGGCGACGAGGCGCACGGCGAGGCCGGCGCGCTCGGCGACTGCGGCGTCATCGGACAGTTCGCTGCCTTGCGCGCTACGATGGGCGGCGAGAATGGCGGCATAGTCGAAGCCTTGTGGCGTCTGCGCCCGCCACAGCGCGCTGCGGTCCAAGGTCTCGGCAACGCGGCCCGAAACGCCGCGCTTCACCGTGTCCTTGACCGGCAGCGCCGGGATCGCGCCCGGCGCTTCGTCGAGCGCCGCGAGCACGCGATCGATCGTGTCGCGATCGAGGAAGGGACGCGCGGCGTCGTGGATGAGGACGCGCGCCGGCGGGGCCGCGGCGAGGCTTTCGAGGCCGAGGCGCACCGAATCCTGCCGCGCCGCGCCGCCGGCGACCGGCGGCAGCAGATCAAGACCATGCGCCGCCGCCTCATAGGACGCGGCATCATCGGGGTTGAAGACGACGCGCACCGCGTCGATGCCGGAATGGCTCGCCAGCGTCTCGAGGCTGTAGCGCAGCACCGGCTTGCCGGCCAGCGGCAGGTATTGCTTTGGGAGTGGCGCGCCGAGCCGCGTGCCGCGCCCGGCTGCCACAACCAGCGCTATGCATGATGCCATAGCGGCAAGCTAGACACTGGGCGAGGCGAGAGCAATGGCGGTGCCGAGGCGCTTGCCAAGCCGAGGTGCTGCTGGCTATGTCGGGGCCATGGCGAGCACGGCGTTAAGTCTCGGTGCGCTGCTGGCGCTGATGCCGGCGGCGGCGGTGGCCTTCCGCCGCAGCGGCGCCCGCGATGCGCTGTTCTTTGCGCTCATTCTTCTCGGCGTGGTCGGGCCGGGGTTCTGCATCATCGCCTCGGCCGGCGGCGAATGGCGCACCGGCTTCGCCATGTCGCTCTGGGTCACCATCGCCGCCACCATGACGCTGTTTCTCGCACTGGCCTTGGCGACGCGGCATGCGTGGCGCCTCTCGCCGCTGCTGCTGCCCTATCTCCTCGTGCTCGCGGCGCTGGCGCTGGTATGGCAGCACGCGCCCGAGCGTCCGGTTCCGGGTGCCGTGCCGGCCGGCTGGCTCGACGCGCATATCCTCTTTGCCGTCGCGACCTATGGTCTCCTGACCATCGGCGCGGTTGCCGGCTTCGCCGTCTTCCTGCAGGAGCGCGCGCTCAAGGCGAAGCGGCCGACGGCGCTGACGCGGCGGCTGCCATCGGTGGCCGAAAGCGAGGCGTTGGAGCTGCGCCTCCTCGCCGCGGCCGAGGCGGTGCTGGCGCTGGGGCTGCTGAGCGGAATGGCCGCCGAGCATTTCCTCGCGAGCCCGCTGCTGCCCTTCGACCACAAGACGCTGTTCTCGCTCGCCGCTTTCGTCGTCATCGGCGTTTTGCTGCTGGCGCGCTATCGCCAGGGCATTCGCGGCCGGCGCGTGGCGCGGCTGGCACTGCTCGCTTGGCTCTTGCTCACCTTGGCATATCCCGGCGTGAAGTTCGTCACGGACGTCTTGCTGAGTTGAAAAAGATCGCTTCTTCAGAGACTTCGCCGCGATCTCCGATTCTTGTTGCACTGCGGGAAAGCCGCGCTATGATTTGCTCAATTATTAAGCAATTGCGCGGCCTGCCCACGAAATGAGCATTGATATCGGCGCTTTGCGACTCGACGATCCCGTGCTCCTGGCACCCATGTCGGGGGTGACGGACCTGCCGTTTCGCCGGTTGGTGAAACGGCATGGCGCCGGGCTCGTCGTGTCGGAGATGATCGCCAGCGAAGCGATGATCCGCGAGACGCGACAGTCGCTGACCATGGCGGCGAATTGCCCCGAAGAGCAGCCCATGGCGGTGCAGCTCGCAGGCTGCGAGCCCCACGTGCTGGCGGAGGCGGCGAAGCTCAACGCCGATCGCGGCGCCGCACTCATCGACATCAATTTCGGCTGCCCGGTGAAGAAGGTGGTGAACGGCCATGCCGGCTCGGCGCTGATGCGCGACGAGGCGCAAGCGGCGCGTCTCCTCGACGCCGCGGTGAAAGCGGTGAGCCTGCCGGTGACGTTGAAGATGCGCACCGGCTGGGATGCCGCGAACCGCAACGCGCCGCGCCTGGCGCGCATCGCCGAGGAATGCGGCATCCGCATGATCACCGTGCATGGCCGCACACGCTGCCAATTCTATGAAGGCAGTGCCGATTGGGCCTTCATCCGGCACGTGAAGGAGGCGGTGCGCATCCCGGTCATCGCCAATGGCGACATCGTCTCGCTTGCCGATGCGCGAAACGCGCTCGTGCAGTCCGGCGCCGACGGTCTGATGATCGGCCGCGGCGCTTATGGCCGGCCCTGGTTCGTGAACCAGGTGATCCGCTATCTCCGCAACGGCGAGATCCTGCCGGATCCGCCGCTGTCGCTGCAGCTCGCCACGCTGCTCGAGCATTACGATGCGATGCTGGGGCATTACGGCACCGCTGCCGGCAGCCGCATCGCGCGCAAGCATATCGGCTGGTATTCGAAGGGCCTGCCCGGCTCGGCCGAGTTCCGCGCGGGGATCAACCGCACCGAGGCGCCGGACGCGGTCAAGGCGCAGATCCGCGCCTTCTATGCGCCGCTGGTCGAGCGGGCCGCGGCATGAAGACGAACGCTGCAGCCCGGCGTGGCGGTTGGAGCGCCACGCTTGACCCCGCCGCGGTGCTGGCGGCGCTGCCCGATCCTGTGCTCGTCATCGACGAGGCAGGTGTCCTGCTTTACGCCAATGCCGCGGCTGAGCAGTTCTTCGATGCCAGCGCCGCGACCTTGCTCGGCGCCGAGCTTCGCGTCGCGCTGCCTCCGGACAGCCCGATCTTCGCCTTGATCGACAGCGTCCGCGCCAGCGGCCACAGCGTCTCGGAATACGGCGTTGCGGTCGAGACGCCGCGGCTCGGCGCCCATGTCATGACGGTGCAGGCGGCGCCGCTCGCCGAGAACCGCGCCGAGGTGGTGGTGACCTTGCAGGAGCACTCGATCGCGCACAAGATCGACCGCCAGCTCACCCATCGCAACGCCGCGCGCTCGGTGACGGCGATGGCGGCGATGCTGGCGCATGAGGTGAAGAACCCGCTCTCCGGCATCCGCGGCGCGGCGCAGCTCCTCGAGGAGAATGCCGGTGCCGGCGACCGCGAGCTGACGCGCCTTATTTGCGACGAAAGCGATCGCATCTGCGCCCTCGTCGACCGCATGGAGGTGTTCTCCGACCGGCGGCCGATCGAGCGCGGCTCGGTCAATATCCATGAGGTGCTGGAGCGCGTTCGCCTGGTGGCGCAGACCGGCTTTGCCCGCCATGTGCGCTTCATCGAGGAGTACGACCCGTCGCTGCCGCCGGTGCATGGCAACCGCGACCTGCTGATCCAGGTCTTCCTTAACCTGGTGAAGAACGCGGCGGAGGCGGTGCCGGCGCAGGGCGGCGAGATCCAGATCACCACCGCCTATCAGCATGGCGTGCGCCTCGCGGTGGCCGGAAGCGAAAGCCGGGTCCACCTGCCGCTGGTGATCTCGGTCATCGACAATGGCGAGGGCATCCCCGACGAGCTCTCGCAGCACCTCTTCGATCCTTTCGTCACCACCAAGCATAATGGCAGTGGCCTCGGCCTGGCGCTCGTCGCCAAGGTGATCGGCGATCACGGCGGCGTCATCGAGTTCGACAGCCAGCCGCGACGCACCGTCTTCCGCGTCTTCCTGCCGATGGCGCCGCGCGGCACCGGAGCGCTGTCGTGAACGCCTCGACCATTCTCATCGCCGATGACGATCGCGCGATCCGCACTGTGCTGAGCCAGGCGCTCGGCCGTCTCGGCCATGACGTGCGCACCACCGGCAATGCCGCGACCTTGTGGCGCTGGGTGTCGGACGGCGAGGGCGACCTCGTCATCACCGATGTGGTGATGCCCGACGAGAACGGGCTCGATCTCATCCCGCGCATCAAGAAGCTGCGGCCGGAGCTGCGCATCATCGTGATGAGCGCGCAGAACACATTGCTCACCGCGGTGAAGGCGACCGAGCGCGGCGCCTTCGAATATCTGCCCAAGCCCTTCGACCTGCGCGAGCTGGTCAATGTCGTCGAGCGCGCGCTGACCGCGCCCAACGCACAGCCGGCGGCGGCCGAGGCCGAGCCCGCCGACGAGCAGCTGCCGCTCATCGGCCGCTCACCGGCGATGCAGGAGATCTACCGCGTGCTGGCGCGGCTCATGGGCACCGATCTCACCGTGATGATCACCGGCGAAAGCGGCACTGGCAAAGAGCTGGTGGCGCGCGCGCTTCACGATTACGGCAAGCGGCGCAGCGGGCCCTTCGTCGCCATCAACATGGCGGCGATCCCGCGCGAGCTGATCGAGAGCGAGCTCTTCGGTCACGAGAAGGGCTCGTTCACCGGCGCCACGGCGCGCGGCGTCGGGCGCTTCG
>JASHUO010000179.1 GCA_030039975.1 Alphaproteobacteria bacterium | reverse complement strand
GGATCGTGGTCTCGGTGGCCTCGTGCCGCAGCAGGCCGTCGATATCGCCCAGATCCTGCAACCGCCGCGCCTCCGGCGTGACGCCCGCCATGTGGAAGAGGGCGAGCGAGCCAAAGCTCGCGGCGGCGGCGCCGAAATGCTTCATCTCGTCGGAACCCGGCACGCGCTCGATGCCGGTCAGCACCGGCACTTGCCAGTAATCGCCGGCGAGCTGCCCGACCACGCCGCCAAGCGCGCCCCAATCATTGAGATCGTGCGGCGTCCAGCTGACGTCGATGCGCAGCGTCGGCCGGCGCTTTTCTTCGAGATGATAGCCATAGCGCGGCGTGCGCCCGGTGAGACCGGCCGCGAGCGCCGAAGGCCCGCCTTCAAAATTGGAGCGCGCGCCGAGCACGCTGTTGCAATAGATGACGACGCCGGTATCGCCATAAGCGACATGCTCGCCGAGCACCGGCGGCATGATCGTCTGATAGTTGATGCAGGTATCGGTCATGAGCACGCCCAGCGCCTCGAAGGCGGCGATGGCGCGCCGCTCGCGCTCCAGCATCCAGGCCTGCTGCTTCAGCCGCGACGCCGCGGCGAAATCGGTGCCGCGAGGATCGGTGATCGTCGGCACGCGCACGCGCCGCTCGGCTTCGGGGAAACCCGCCCAGCGCTCCAGCCAGGCGATGCCGGCATCGCCCAGCGATTCCGTGTCGGCCATGATATGCGCCTGCGTCACCGGCGCGAAATCGCGCGCGCCGAGATAGCGGCCGACCGCGATCTGGTGCTCGATCGCCCATTGCCGCACCGGTCCCGCTTCGCCGGCGCGCATCGCACGTTCTTCCTCGTTCAGCTGCATCGGCCTCGCTCCAGGGATGACGACAAGAGATCGGGCATCGCGCTAACGCATGCTCATATGGCCCGGCAGGAACAGCGTCAGCGGCGGGAAGAAATAGAGGAGATAGAGCATCGCGATCTCGATGACGATGAACGGCAGGATGCTGACCATCATCCGCGTCAGGGGAATGTTCGAGATCGACGAGACGGTGACGAGGTTGAGACCGGCCGGGGGATGAATCTGCGCGATCTCCTGGTTCACCGCGATCATCACGCCGAACTGCACGGGATCGAGCCCGATCGCCTGCGCGATCGGGAAGAAGATCGGAATGGTGAGGATGGTCAGCGCGCCCGATTCGAGAAACGTGCCGAGCAGCAGATCGGTGACCACGATCCCGGTGAAGACCAGCAGCCCGCCGCCCGGCAAGGCGCCGACCGAAGCGGCGACCTTCTGCGGCAGCTGCAGCATGGCGCTGTAGCGGGCGAAGACCGAGCCGGTGCCGAAGATCAACAGCAGCATGGAGGAAGTGAGCGCGGCGTTGCGCGCGGCGCCGAAGATCTTGGCGAGATCGAGGCGTTTGCGCCAAAGCCCGAGCGCCAGCACATAGGCCGCGGCCACGGCTCCCGTCTCGGTCGGCGTCACCAGCCCGAAATAGATCGAGACGATGATGAAGACGGGGAGAACGACCACCGGCAGCCCGCGCCGCAGCACGGCGACGCGCTCCTGCCGCGTGTAGCGGCGGGCGCGCAGGCGCGGTCGGCAAAACAGCACCACGTAAAGCGTGAAGAGCGTGGCCAGCAGCAATCCCGGCAAGATCGTCGCGATGAAGAGGCTGCCGATCGAAGTTTGGGTCAGCACGCCGTAGATGATCAAGGGAAGGCTCGGCGGTAGCAGGATGCCTAAGGTGCCGCCGCCGGCCACCAGGGCGCCGCGCAAGCGATCGGAGTAGCCTTCGCGCGCCAGGGCCGGGAGGGCGATGAGCCCGACCGTGACCGCGGTCACCGGGCTCGATCCGGTGATTCCCGCGAAGATGGCGCAGGTGAGGATGACGGCGGCGCCGAGGCCGTTCGGCACGGCGCCGATGCAGGCCTTGGCGAAATCGAAGAGCTCGTCGCCGATTTCGGCCGCCTGCACCAGCATGGCAGCCAGGACGAATAGCGGGATCGTCACCAGCTCGAAGCTGTTGAGGCTCTGCCACAGGAACGAGGTGAAGTCCACCATCGCCTGTTGCGGCCCGAACATCAGGGCGAGGCCGGCAAAGGCGGAGAGACCGATCGACACGAAGATCGGAATGCCGATCGCCATCAGCGCGAACATCGCGAGCGCGATGAGGAGCAGCGTCGCGCTGTCGGCGAAAGCCATCGTCTCAGGCCGCTTTCGGCGCGAGCAGCCGCGCGAGGCCCTGCAGCAGGATGGCCAGCCCGCCGATGGGAAAGGCGAGCTCGGGCAGGAATTGCGGCACTTGCAGCAGCGTGTCCGAGCGCAGATCCTGGATATAGGCGCTGTAGGCCTGCATCCCGCCGGCGATGAGCAGCATCGCGCCGAAGGCCGCTTCGAGCGCGCCGGAAAGCAGGGCGAGCGGCAGGGCCAAGGTCGGGAATTTCTCCGCGACGAGCGCGACGCGGAAATGGTGGCCGGTGCTGAGCCCGTAACCGGAGGCCGCGAAGGCGATCATGATGATCGCATAGCCCGTGGTTTCGAACACCCAGACCGGCGGCTGCTGCAGCTGGTCCATCACCACCTCATAGAGCACGGGCAAGGGGAGCAGCAGCGCGAGCAAGGCCGCAAACGCGCAGATCCAGCGGGTGAGCGCCGTGAGGCGTGCCGCGATCGCGCCGGCCGCGCCGCCCGGCGCCGGCGAATCAGCGCTGCGCATCGCTGATCTGCTGCACGAGGGCGGGTGGAAACTGCTTCTTCTGCGCCTCCGCCAAGGTCGAGAGCGCCGTGGCGAAGGCCTGGTACGCCGGGGTTCCCGGCTGCAGCAGCGTCACCTGCATGCCGTGCTGGCGCATCTGGTCGAGCTCCTTCGCATACGCATCGATCATCGCGGCGCCCGCCTGTCGTCCGGCCTCGTGCCCGGCATCGAGCACGACCTTTTGCAGATCGGGGGGCAGCGCGTCGAGCGCGCTCTTGTTCATGACATAGCCGGTCATGAGCAGCCCGAAGAGGCCGTTGGTCGCCAGCAGATATTTGGCGACCTCGTATTCCTTGAGCCCGATCGCGCCTTCGAGCCCGCCGATCGCGGCCTGGACCGTGCCGCGCTCGAGCGCGGGGTAGACATCGGCGACTTCGATCGTCGAAGGTGCGCCGCCCAAGGTCTGGACGATCTGTGCCGTCAGGCGATCGAAGACGCGGACGGTCTTGCCGCGGAAATCAGCCGGCGCGTCCATCGGCGCGCGCGAAGCGACCACGACCGGCCCGTTATAGAGCACGGCGAGAACGCTGACCCCGTGCTGCGCCATGGCGTCGTC
>JASHUO010000178.1 GCA_030039975.1 Alphaproteobacteria bacterium | reverse complement strand
AACGATCTCCGCGGCCACGCCGTGAAAGTGCTGATCTACAACCGGCAGACGAGCGAGGGGCTTACCCGGAAGATGCAGGCGCTGGCGAAGCAATCCGGCGTGCCGGTGATCGGTGTCAGCGAGACCGAGCCGGCGGGGACGACGTACCAGGCTTGGATGCTGTCGGAGCTCGACCAGCTCGACACCGCGCTCTCGGGGCAAGCGCCGTGAGCGCCATCGAGCTGACGAAGCTGACGCTGCGGCGCAGCGGCCGGACCGTCCTCTCCGGGGTCGACGCCGTCATCGACGAAGGCGAGTTCATTGGCGTTTTCGGTCCCAACGGCGCCGGCAAGACGACCTTGCTGCAAGCGCTGCTCGGGCTGCTGCGTCCCGAGTCCGGCGCCATCAGCATCTTCGGCCAGCCGCCGCTGCACGGCAATCCGCTCGCCGGCTATATGCCGCAACGGCGTGCCGCGATGGCGGAGCTGCGCCTCACCGGCTGGGACGTGGTCGCCAGCGCGCTCGACGGCCATCGCTGGGGTCTGCCGATCCTGGGCGCCGAAGGACGGCGCCAGGTTGCCTGGGCGCTCGAGACCGTCGAAGCCGTGGAGTTCGCCCGGCGGCCGATCCAGCATCTCTCCGGCGGCGAGATGCAAAGGCTGCTGCTGGCGCAGGCGCTGCTGGGGAAGCCCCGGCTGCTGCTGCTCGACGAGCCGCTTATCAGCCTCGATCCGCGCTATCAGCAGGCGGTGGTCGATCTGGTGAAGCGGGTGCAGCAGGCGCTGCACATCACCGTGCTGTTCACCGCGCATGAGCTCAACCCGCTGCTCGGCGCCATGGACCGCGTGCTCTATCTCGGCGGCGGCCGGGCCAAGCTCGGCACGGTGGAAGACGTCGTCAACAGCGCGGCGCTGTCGCAACTCTATGGCGCGCCGATCGAAGTGCTGCGCGTCGGCGGCCGGATCATCGTCGTCGCCGCCCATGGCGAGGTGGAGGCGCATGCCCATCGCCACGATGCTTGACTACGACTTCATGCGCAGCGCCTTCGCCGCTGGCCTCGTGGTGGCGCTCGTGGCGGGCGCGGTCGGCTATTTCCTGGTGCTGCGCCATCTCGCCTTTGCCGGGCATGCGCTCTCGCATGTCGGGTTCGCCGGCGCCACCGGCGCCTTTCTGCTCGGCCTCACGCCGTTCTGGGGATTGCTCGCCTTGACCTTGGCGGCGAGCACCGCCATGGGGCTGATCGGCGAGCGGCTGCGCGGCCGCGACATCGCCGTCGGCGTCATCCTGTCGCTGTCGCTCGGCCTCGGAGTGCTGTTCCTGCATCTCTATACCGCTTATGCGGCGGAGGCGACCGCGCTGCTGTTCGGCAATGTGCTGGCGGTGAGCGACGCGAATCTGCGCGCGCTCGCGGCGCTCGCCGTGGTCAGCCTGCTCGGCCTCGCGGCGATCTCGCGCCCGCTGATCTTCGCCACTTTGGAGCCCGAGCTTGCCGAAGCGAAGGGCCTGTCGCTGCGCCTCGTCTCGGTGCTCTTCCTGCTCATCGTCGGCATCGCTGTCGCCGAAGCGGCGCAGGTGGTCGGCGTCCTCCTCGTCTTCGCGCTGATGGTGAGCCCGGCAGCGGCAGCGCAACGTCTCACCACCCGCCTCAAAACCGGTGTCGCCCTCGCCGTCTTGCTCGCGCTGGCCGAGACCTGGGCCGGCATCGTGCTCGCCTATATCACTGACGCGCCGCCGACCTTCTGGATCACGCTGCTGAGCTCGGGGGCCTATCTGGTGGCGCTCCTCGTCCCGCAACGCCTGGAAGCAGCCTCGACCCGGCCGTAGGCGGTTAACCCAGCATCGTCTCGACGAGCTGCCACAGCCGCTCCGGCGCTTCGACATGCGGGTTGTGGCCGAGGCCTTCGAGGAGGACGGCCGCGGGATCGAAGCGCCGCATCTGCTCCAGCGTCACCATAGGATCGTGGGCGCCGGCGGCGAGGTGAAGCGGGGCGCGCATGGCGGCGATCACGCTCTCGATCGGCACGCCGACCACCGCGGCGGCGCGGGGATCGGCGGCGAGACGGAAACGACCGCCTTCCTCGACCACGCCGATTGCGGCCGCCGCGCTGTCGGGCGCGACCAGCCCCGCCAGGCCGGCGACACGGAGATAGCGCTCGATCGCCTCTTCCCGTGTTGCGAACCAGCGCGCCGGGGCCCGCGCCAGCTCTTGCGCCTTCGCCGTCTCTTCCGTCGTCCACACCAGCTTGACGCCGAAGGCAATGACCTGGCGGACAGCGACGCCGAACCATTGGCTGGCCAGCGCCATGGCAACAGCGCCGCCCATGGAGTGGCCAAGCACCACCACCTCTTCGCCTTGGGCGAGCAGCGCCGCGACATCGGCAGCATAAGCGCCGAAGCTATAGGGCGCGCGATGCTCAGACCGGCCATGGCCGCGAAGGTCCGGGGCGAGCCAGCGCCCCGGCCAGTGCCGCGCGAGGAGCGGACGCAGCCCGTCCCACACCGTGGCATTGGCGCCAAGCCCGTGCAGCAAGAGCAGCGCGGGGCTGCCGCTGCCACCGCTCTCGACCCGCAATGCCGGTCCGGGTACCGCTTCTGCCATGTCGCGGACGGTACGTGCGCCTTTGCAGCCGGTCAATCGCCGCGGCGTGATAGGCGCGGCGCGGTGCTTGGGTGTAAGCTGCGCCAAACCCTCGGCAGCGGCGCTCGATGATCGCCGGCAGGAGCGAGACGATGACGAGCACCGGGCCACTCAGCCGGCGCCGATTGCTGCAGGTCGGCGCGGCAACCTTGGCGCTGGCGGCGACCACGCGCGCGCTTGGCATCGCCGATGCGGCGCCGGCCATGCCCGAAAAGATCGTCATTGGCACTTTGCCCTACAACACGGAGGTCACTGCCTTCATCGGCGAGGCTGATTTTTTCAAGGAGGACGGCCTTAGCGTCGAGCTGTTGCACGC
>JASHUO010000177.1 GCA_030039975.1 Alphaproteobacteria bacterium | reverse complement strand
GGCCGAAGATGCTGATGGCGCCGGACTCGGGACGCAGCAGCCCGAGCAGCGCTTGCAGCAAGGTCGTCTTGCCGGCGCCGTTGGGACCGAAAACGCCAATGAACTCGCCTTCGTCGATGACGGCGTCGACACCGGAGAGGACGGTCCGGCCGGTGCGCCGCAGCGTGAGCTTCGTCAGCTCGATGGCGCTCACGGCGCTTTCCCCGAGAGCGCGGTGTCGAGCTGGTCGAGCTCCGACAGCATCCAGGCCTGGTACGTCATTCCCGCCGGCTCGGTCTCGCTGACACCGATCACCGGCACGCCGGATTGCTTCGCCAGCGCCTGCATCTTCCGGGTAAGCCCCTCGCTCGTCTGCCGGTTGTAGATCAGCACTTTCACGGCGTGGCCGCGGAGATCGTTCTGGAAGGCGGCAATCTCGGCGGCGCCCGGCTCGGTATCGTTCATCACCGCGCGCTGGAAGCCCTCGTTGCGCATGGCAAATCCGATCGTCGCCGCCATATAGCCGAAGATCGGCTCGGTGGCGGTGACCGGCGTGCCGGCATAACGCTGCTTGAGGCTCGCGATCTCGTCGTCGAGCGGTTTCAACGCCGCTTCGAAACGCGCGCGTCGCGCCTCATAGAGGGACTGGTGCGCAGAGTCGTGCCGGACGAGCGCCGCGGTAAGCGCGTCGGCGAAAGCCGGCATGGTGCGGGGATCATACCAGAGATGCGGATTCTCGCCGGGCGCCTTGTGGAGGAGCTTGCCGACCTCGATCGTCTCGCGCCCCGCGACGGGCGAAGCGGCGAGAAGCTTCTCCATCCAGGGGTCGTAGCCGGCGCCGTTGAAGACGACGATGGTCGCCTCGGCGACCGCCCGAGCGGCGGAGGCGCTCACCTCGAAGAGATGCGGGTCCTGCTCGGGGTCGTGGAGGATGCTCACCACCGTCACCTCGGGGCCGCCGAGCTGCGCCGCGACATCGCCGTAGAAATTCTCCGCCGCGACGATGCGCAACGGCGCCGCCTCGGCCGAGGCAAGGCCGAGCGCGGTCGCGACGAGAAGACAGAGCAGGCCGTGCATCAGGTCTCCGGCGGGTTGGCTTTGTTATGTTATATCGTAACCAGATCATTCGCCCAAGGGACCCCGCATCGGTTTCTGGCGTGCGGGCGAGAGATCGTTATATTCGATTAGATATTCCGACGGGCTGCCACGATCATGCGTGACGTGATGCCGACCGGAGCGCGCTCCTGTGCTATACCGTGGCCCAGAACGTGTCGCACCTCGTGCTCTAAACCCCACCGAGAAGGATCGCCATGTACTCCGATGTCTCTCTGTTCATCGACGGCGTATGGACCAAGGCAGCCGACGGCCGCACCATCCCGGTGGTCAATCCCGCGAGCGGCGAGCCGATCGGCACTGTCGCCCATGCCGGCAGCGCCGATCTTGATCGTGCGCTCGAGGCGGCCGACAAGGGCTTTCGCGCCTGGCGCAAGGTCTCGGCCTTCGATCGTTCGAAGCTGATGCGCAAGGCCGCGACCTTGCTGCGCGATCGCGCCGACACGATCGCGCCTCTCCTCACGCTCGAGCAGGGTAAGCCGCTCGCCGAAGCAAAAGGCGAGGTACTCGCGGGCGCCGATGTGATCGACTGGTTCGCCGAAGAGGCCCGGCGCGCTTATGGCCGTGTCATCCCGGCCCGAGCCGAAGGCATCTACCAGCTCGTGGTCAAGGAGCCGGTCGGGCCCGTTGCCGCCTTCACGCCGTGGAACTTCCCGATCAACCAGGTCGTGCGCAAATTGTCCTGCGCCCTCGCGACGGGCTGCTCGATCATCGTCAAAGCGCCCGAGGAGACGCCGGCCTCGCCGGCGGAGTTGATCCGCGCCTTTGCCGACGCCGGTGTGCCGGCGGGCGTGGTCAATCTCGTCTATGGCGTCCCGAGCGAGATCTCTTCCTACCTGATCCCGCACCCGGTGATCCGCAAGGTGTCGTTCACGGGATCCACCGTTATCGGCAAGCAGCTGGCGGCGATGGCCGGTGCGCATATGAAGCGTGTCACCATGGAGCTCGGCGGCCACGCGCCGTCGATCGTGTTCGATGATGCCGATGTCGATCTGGCTAGCCGCTTGCTGTCGACGAACAAGCTCCGCAACGCCGGCCAGGTTTGTGTCTCGCCGACCCGCTTCCTCGTGCAGGAGAAAGTCTACAAAACTTTCGTCGGCAAGTTCACCGAGGCGGTGAAGGCGATGAAGGTCGGCGACGGGCTGGAGAAGGGAACCCAGATGGGGCCCTTGGCCAATCCGCGACGCATCGCCGCGATGGAGGCGTTGATCGGCGACGCGGTGCAGAAGGGCGCAACCCTCGAGACGGGCGGTCATCGCATCGGCAATAAGGGCAATTTCTACGAGCCGACTGTCCTCAGCGACGTGCCGACGAACGCGCGGATCATGAACGAGGAACCGTTCGGCCCGGTCGCGGTCGTCACGCCCTTTACGAGCTTCGATGATGTGGTGGCAGAGGCCAACCGTCTGCCTTACGGGCTTGCCGCTTATGCCTATACGCGCTCGGCCAAGACCGCGAACGCCATCGCCGCCGCGGTCGAGACCGGGATGATCTCGATCAACCATCATGGTCTTGCCCTGCCGGAAGTACCGTTCGGCGGCGTCAAGGACTCCGGCTATGGCTCCGAAGGTGGGTCGGAGGCGCTGGAGGCCTATCTCGTGACCAAATTCGTAAGCCAGGCCGGGATCTGAAACGAACCTCATGCCCGATCGAACCATTCTGGCGGAGACCATCGCAGAGATCGAAGACATCCTCGCCGGGGATCTCGATCGGATCCGCGTCGAACGCGCCGCCATCGGCTTGTTCTTCACGGGCGTCAAGCTGGATAGCGGCTCGGCCGGCGCCTGCGCGACGCCGCTGCGGTCGATCCCGGAGGCAGTGTGCTGCCCGAGTTCCGCCAAGGCGATGCCGTTTCCCGGAAAGCTGCGGGGCCGCCCGGCGCGGGAGCTGCTGAAGGAAATCGGCGCCGCCAGCGGCATCCGTCGCGCCGTGGGCGTCGCGACGATGAACGCCCTTGCCGAGATGTGCTGGGAGCGTCGCGCGCAGCCGACGGTCGAGCTCCGGCTCGCCATGGACGCCTATGACGCCGCCGATATCCAGCCTCACGACCAGGTCGCCGTGGTCGGCGCTTTTGTCCCGTTCCTGAAATCGCTGAAGCGGGCACAGCAGCGTTTCACCGTGCTCGAAATGGATCCGGCGACCCTGAAGCCGGACGAGCTGCCATACTTCCGCCCGGCCGATCAGGCCGCCGAGGTGCTGCCTTCCGCAGACGTCGTCCTAATCACCGGGACGACGCTGGTGAATGACACGTTGGAACACCTCCTCGGCTTGTGCCGGGCGTCCGCTCGCGTGGTGGTCGTCGGTCCGACCGTCAGCCTGCTGCCGCAGCCGTTTCTGCGGCGCGGCGTTGACGTGCTCGGCGGCATACGCGTGACGGCGCCGGACGCCTTTCTCGACGTGCTGGCCGAAGGCGGATCGGGCTATCACTTTTTCGGCCGCTCGGCGGAAAAGGTCGTGCTGCAGCGCTCCCGGCGCGCCGCCGCCGGACTCCGACAAGGCTTCCCCATCAGCGCTTGAAGCGCGGGCACGCGCCTTGCGGGGGCGTTTCTCCGTCACCAGACTCATCACTAATATTGATGATAACGACAAAAACTATTTGTTCGATCGAACGATGATTCCGCGGCAGCATGCGGGCCAACGAGGTGACCCCCATGCTGCTCGACCCTTTGACGCCATCCGTCGCACAACCTTTACCGAATACGACGGC
>JASHUO010000176.1 GCA_030039975.1 Alphaproteobacteria bacterium | reverse complement strand
GCAACCCGGAAATTGCCCGCAAGAACATTGCCGGGAATGTGCGACACCAAGGCAAGCGTCCGCCCCGCCACATCGACGCCGTCGATCTCGCCTCTATCGAAGTGGTAGGCGAGCACGGAGTCACAGGTGCCGTTGTCAGGGTCCTCGCCAATCCAGCATGGGCAGAGGACACGGCAGTCGCAGACCTCAAGCAAACGTCCTTCCAAATGATAGGACATTTTCGCCCCCTCTGTTTAGGACTGCTTCCTTGCGGGCATCGCACCAGTCAGCCGGACGCCCGCCAATTCGGATATTACCAAACTCTGGAGAACTGCATAAGCGGCGTGACTTCGCCACTCGCCCTACCACCGCCGCACTCCATCAACTCATCGGCGCGGCCCCCGGGGGACGGCCAGTCGGGCGCAGCGGTCCGCCAATGTGCAGCAAGTTTGTCGACGACAGTAACCGCATGCGGCGGTTGCCAGGATCCAAGGCACCCCGCGTTCATTGTGCCCTTTGCCTTGCCGAAGCGTTTCTGTATGTATGGTCGAAGCGGCATCGACCAGAAATCGCCGCTCTGCGCGACTTAGGGATGACCACACGCCTCGAGGATCTCTGTAAGGAGAAGGGCCTCAAGATGACGGGGCAGCGCCGCGTGATCGCCCGCGTGCTCTCGGAGTCGACGGACCATCCGGATGTCGAGACCCTGTTTCAGCGCGCGGCGAGACTCGACCCGAATATCAGCATCGCTACCGTCTATCGCACGGTCCACCTGTTCGCGGAGGTCGGCATCCTCGAGCGTCACGCATTCGGCGACGGCAGGGCGCGCTACGAGGAACGGCCTGAAAGCCATCACGACCATCTGATCGACATGCGCAGCGGCACAGTGGTTGAGTTCAGGAACGAGGCGATCGAAAAAATGCAAGAGATGGTGGCGCTGAAGCTTGGTTATCGCCTGGTCGGGCATCGTCTCGACCTCTACGCGGTGCCGCTGGGGAAGGCCGAGAAGGCCAAGACAGCGCAAGTCGCTGAGCCCGCCAGGAAGCCGAAAAAGGATTAGTGCTGGCGATCGTCCGTGCCGGCCGACTAGATGCGAAGGCGTGGCACCTTCCTCTATCATGATGGCGGAGCGCTGAAACGCCCCCGAAGTTGCGAGGCGATCTACAGGGTTGCGCACTACTCTATGTCGGCGGCTAAGTGATGCCGCGACTGCGTTCCATGCCGCTTTCGTGCATTCTATGTGCGATTGACTTGCATTAGCAATTCGCCCATTATGCCCATCATCAGGCGGACAGAGGGCAGCGAATGTTGTGGAATTCGCGAATATCGGTCATCGGCGTCGCCGCCGTGGTCGGGGTAACGATGGCAGGATTAGCTGCTGCAGAGGAGCTAACGACGATCCCGGTGACGATCAAAGATCATCGGTTCAATCCCGCGGAAATCGATGTTCCCGCGGGAAAGGCAGTCGTTCTCAAGATCCGGAACGAGGATCCGACGGCCGAGGAGTTCGACTCCTCGGCTCTAAAGGTCGAGAAGGTGATCGCCGGGGGGACCTATGGGACGGTGCGGTTAAGGCCCCTGGGGCCCGGCAGCTATCCGTTCATGGGAGAATACCATTCCGATACCGCCAAAGGCGTCGTTGTTTCAAAGTAGGCGAGGGCCCGATGCTTGCCACTTTGCTTATCGTGTTTCGCGAGATTATTGAGGCGGGCCTCATCGTCGGCATCGTGCTGGCGGCGTCGAAAGGCGTGCCGCGTCGCGCCTGGTGGGTCGGGTATGGCGTGCTCGCCGGCGCGGCCGGCGCCTGTCTCGTCGCCGCCTTCGCGGGGCAGCTCGCGACTTTGTTTCAGGGCTCGGGCCAGGAAATCTTCAACGCCAGCATTCTCGTTGTCGCAGTCGGGATGTTGACCTGGCACAACGTGTGGATGGCGAGTCACGGGCGCGCCATGGCTCAGGAAGTGCGCGCCGTCAGTGCCGCGGTTGCTGCAGGCCGGCGTCCACTCGCCGCTCTTTCTGTGGTGGCCGGCGTGGCAGTGATGCGGGAAGGCTCGGAGATCGTCCTTTTCCTCTACGGGATCGCGGCATCCGGAGGCACCTCAGCCCTAGCGATGCTGATCGGCGGCATGATGGGCGTTTTGGCCGGGGCTGCCGTGTCGGCGCTGATGTATTTCGGCTTGCTGGCAATTCCAGCGAGCCGGCTCTTTGCCGCCACCTCCGGGCTCATCACATTGCTCGCCGCCGGTCTTGCGGCGCAGGCGATAGCCTTTTTACAGCAGGCGGGCAGGGCCGAGTTCCTCACCGGGCCGGTTTGGGATACCTCTTGGCTTCTGCCCGATGACAGCATGGCCGGACGGCTGCTCCACACGCTGATCGGCTATACCGATCAACCGTCAGGTGCTCAGCTGTGCGCTTATGCCGGCACGATCCTGGTGATCCTTGGATTGATGCGCTTGGTCGGCACCCCGCGGGCACGATTGCTCGAAGCTGCGGCCGGCACCTCGCAACCGGGCAAATAGCGATCTCAGGCCGCGCCGAAAGATGCCCCTGCCCGGCGAATTCCATGGCTTACGTGCGAATAAGAATTGTTCGCTTACGACACTGTTGATAGGGATTGGGGGGAGCCACTGATGATTGCGAGATTGGCTAGGTCGTTGTTGTTACTGCGGTCTTCCTATCGGGCCGGTTCAAAACTTTTTTCGGCCCCATCGAAGTGGATCAAGATCGGTGCCGCATCGATCGCCGGGCTGTCCGCGCTCCATCTTTGCGGGAAGCCCGCTTCTGCAGCCCCGCCGGCAATCTCGGCACCGACCGAGGAACAACTGCAAACGGGCCCGGAAACGCCATCGGGGCCGTTTGCCTTTCTGAGCGGGATCGGACGCAGCAGTTATCTTTTTGG
>JASHUO010000016.1 GCA_030039975.1 Alphaproteobacteria bacterium | reverse complement strand
AGATGACCATGGTGCTCTCGCCGAAATGACGGCCGCCGGCCGAAGCTGAACCAGATTTCATCCAGCCGACAGGGTCGCGTCATACCCCGCGTCTATGTTCGGGGTGGCGCGCGGTTGCGCGCTGTTCAACCGATCCTCGGAGGTCCGAAGATGACTCGTTTGGCTTCTCCGCTGCTCACCGCCGCTGTCCTTGCCGCGAGCGCCGGCATGGCGTTCGCCGCCAATGCGCCGGCCGCTGCCCAGCCGCCCGCCGCCGCGACCGCGGCGCCCGCCCCGCAGGTCAAGGATCACGCGCGTCCCACCCAGTCCAGAGCGGCCGGCGATCGCATGACCGCGGCGCTCAACTTGCTCGAGGCGAAGGGCTATGGCGGCTTCAGCGATTTCAAGCCGAGCGGCAAGGATTTCGCCGCGACCGTGAACGAGAACGGCCAGCACTTCGCCGTCACCGTCGATCCCGATAGCGGGCAAGTGACGCGCCAGGGTTGATGCTGCTGCCGCGCCGCCGGCCCGCCTGCCGCGGGTCTGCGGCCGCCGGCGGTTGCCTACAGCGGTGTGAATTCCGTCACAGACGGCCTCGCGGCCGCGAACTACGGTTGTGGGGTCAACTCGTTGGTTCGGAGTCGTCCCGTGAAGACCGTTGCCCTCATCGCCCGCCAAACCGATGCTTTCTGCGCCCGCCTCAATGCCGGGCTCGCCGCCGTCGCCCTCGTTCTGGCGATCGTCACCGCGGCCGCCTTGGTGCAACGCCTTCCCCTGCTGCTGCTGCCGCAGGCAGACCCCGAGACCGGCATTTCCACCAACCAGTTCTAACCAGGTCTCGGCGGCGCGCTGCGCGCGCTTGCCTTTCCGAGCTGTGCCCGTTATAACGCCCGCCTTCCCGACGGCTGGCGGCGCTTTTCGTGCGCCCTAGGGCATGCCTCGCCGTCGCACTCAAATCCTTGGCGAAAGGACAGAAATGCCCAAGATGAAGACCAAGAGCGGGGCGAAGAAGCGCTTCAAGCGCACCGCCTCGGGCAAGATCAAGGCGGCCGTCGCGCATAAGCGCCACCGCCTGATCAGCAAGCCCAAGAAGATGAAGCGCAAGGCCAAGGGCACCTTCACCCTGGCCGAGGGCGACGCCAATCTCGTCCTCACCTACATGCCGTATATGAGGGGCTGAGCCATGGCACGCGTCAAACGCGGCGTTACCGCGCATGCTCGCCACAAGAAGATGCTGGGGCACGCCAAGGGCTATCGCGGCCGGGCGAAGAACGCCTTCCGCGTCGCCATCGAGAAGGTCGAGAAGGGGCTGCGCTACGCCTATCGCGACCGCCGGGCGAAGAAGCGGAATTTCCGCTCGCTCTGGATCCAGCGCATCAATGCCGGCGTCCGCGCCGAGGGGCTGACCTATTCGGAATTCATCCACGGCGCCAAGCGCGCCGGTCTGACGCTCGACCGCAAAGTGCTCGCCGACCTCGCCGTGCGCGAGCCGGAGGCGTTCAAGGCGATCGTCGCCGAGGCGCAAGCGGCGCTCAGGGCCTGAGGCGATGGCCGCGCCGCGCCGCGTCGAGCGATTTAGCGCCGGGACCGGTTGCTAGGCCCCGGCGGCAAGCGCGTCATGATCGCGAGCAAAGGGGCCGATCCGGCCCCTTTTTCGTGCTAGGAGTCTAGGATTCGCAAGCGATGGAAAGCCTCGACCATATCCGCGACGAGATTCAGCGCCTGATCCGGCAGGCGGCGAGCCTCGACGCGCTCGAGCAGGCGCGCATCGCCATTCTCGGCCGCAAGGGCCGCATCACCGAGCTGATGAAAGGCTTGGGCGGCCTGGCGCCGGAAGCGCGGCGCGAATTCGGCGCGGCCCTCAACCGCCTCAAGGGCGAGGCCGAGGAGGCGATCGCCCATGCGACGCGCCGCCTGGAGGACGCGGCGCTGCGCCAACGCCTGGCGCAAGAGCGCGTCGATGTGACCCTGCCGGTGCGCGCCGAGCCCGAAGGGCGCGTCCACCCCTTGAGCCAGACCATCGACGAGATCGTCGCGATTTTCGGCGAGATGGGCTTCAGCGTCGCCGAAGGCCCGGACATCGAGGACGATTTCCACAATTTCACCGCCCTCAACATCCCACCCGAGCACCCGGCGCGGCAGGAGCAGGACACCTTCTACCTGCCCGAGCATCAGGGCGGCCGCAAGGTGCTGCGCACCCATACCTCGCCGGTGCAGATCCGCACCATGCAGAAAGTGAAGCCGCCGATCCGCATCATCGTGCCCGGTCGCACTTTCCGCAGCGACCATGATGCGACGCATTCGCCGATGTTCCATCAGGTCGAGGGCCTGGTCATCGACCGGGTGACGCATATGGGGCATCTGAAGGGCTGCCTCATCGAGTTCTGCCGCGCCTTCTTCGATATCGACGATCTGCCGGTGCGCTTCCGCCCGAGCTATTTCCCTTTCACCGAGCCTTCGGCCGAGGTCGATATCGGCTGCTCGCGCGAGGGCGGCGGCTTGCGCATCGGCGCCGGCGGCGACTGGCTCGAGATCCTCGGCTCCGGCATGGTGCATCCCAAGGTGCTGGCGAATTGCGGCATCGATCCGGCCGAGTATCAGGGCTTTGCCTTCGGCATGGGCATCGAGCGCATCGCCATGCTCAAATACGGCATCCCCGATCTGCGCGCGATCTACGACAACGATCTGCGCTGGCTCCGGCATTACGGATTCCTGCCGCTCGACCTGCCGTCGATGACGGGAGGCCTCGCGCGATGAAGACGACGCTCGCCTGGCTCAAGACCCATCTCGATACCGCCGCCGGGCTCGACGAGATCGTCGCCACGCTGGTCATGCGCGGCTTCGAGGTCGAGGGGATCGAGGACCGCGCCAAGGACCTCGCGCCGTTCCTCGTCGCCCGCGTCATCTCGGCCGAGCCGCATCCCAACGCCGACAAGCTCCGCGTCTGCCTCGTCGATACCGGCAAGGACCGGGTGCAGGTGGTGTGCGGCGCGCCCAATGCGCGCGCCGGGCTGCTCGGCGTCTTCGCCCCGCCCGGCGCCGTCATCCCGCGCAGCGGCATGGTGCTGAAGCAGACCACGATCCGCGGCGTCGCATCGAACGGCATGCTGTGCTCCGCCGACGAGCTCGGCCTCTCCGAGGATCACGACGGGATCATCGAGCTCGCGGGCGAGTTTGCGCCGGGCCGGCCCGTCGCCGCGGCGCTCGGTCTCGACGATCCCGTGCTTGACATCAAGGTGACGCCCAATCGTGCCGATTGCCTCGGCGTGCGCGGCATTGCCCGCGATCTCGCCGCCTCGGGAATCGGCCGGCTGAAGCCGCTCGACGCGACGCCGGTGCCGGGCCGCTTCCGCTCGCCCATCGCCGTTCATCTCGCCGGGCCCGACGACAAGGCCTGCCCGCTCTTCATCAGCCGGCTCGTCCGCAACGTCCGGAACGGCCCGAGCCCGGGCTGGCTCCAGGATCGGCTCGCGGCGATCGGGCTGCGGCCGATCTCGGCGCTGGTCGACATCACCAATTTCATCACTTTCGACCTCAACCGGCCGCTTCACGTCTTCGACGCCGATAAGATCGCAGGCGATCTCGTCGTTCGCGGCGCGCGCCCGGGTGAGAGCCTGGCGGCGCTCAACGGCAAGAGCTACGCGCTCGATGAGGAGATGACAGTGATCGCCGATGATCGCGAGGCGCTGAGCCTCGGCGGCGTCATCGGCGGCGACAGCACCGGCTGCACCGAGGCGACGCGGAACGTCCTCATCGAGGCGGCGCTGTTCGATCCCGTGCGCACCGCGGCGACCGGCCGCCGATTGCAGGTTCAGAGCGATGCGCGCTACCGCTTCGAGCGCGGGCTCGATCCCGATTTCGTCCGACCCGGCATCGAGATCGCGACGCGGCTCGTGCTCGAGCTCTGCGGCGGCGAGCCGAGCGAGCTCGCCGTTTCCGGCGCGGTGCCGGACTGGCGCCGGCGCTATGCCTTCCGGCCGGAGCGCGTCGCTGGCCTCGGTGGGGTCGAAGTTCCCGCGGTGCAATCGCGCCGCATCCTCGAAGCGCTGGGCTGCTCCGTCGCGGCCGAGGGCGCCGCGCTTGCCGTAACGCCGCCATCCTGGCGCGGCGATATCGAGGGCGAGGCCGATCTGGTCGAGGAAGTGTTGCGCATCCACGGCTATGAGCGCATCCCGGCGGTGCCGCTCGTGCGCGACGCGGTGCTGCCCAAGCCGGCGCTGACGCCGCTGCAGCGCCGCCGCGGCTTCGTCCGGCGCAGCCTCGCCTCACGCGGGCTGATCGAAGCGGTGACGTTCTCCTTCATGCCGAAGCGGCTCGCCGAGCTCTTCGGCGCGGCGCCCGAAAACCTCGCGGTCGTCAACCCGATCAGCGCCGATCTCGACCAGATGCGCCCCTCGATCCTGCCCAATCTGCTGCTCGCGGCGCAGCGCAACGCCGATCGCGGCTTCCGCGACGGCGCGCTCTTCGAGCTCGGTCCGCACTATCGCGACGACACACCCGACGGGCAGGATCTCGTCGCCGCCGGCATCCGCATCGGCCGCACCGGCGCCAAGCGCTGGGACGATCCGGGGCGCCCGGTCGATGCGTTCCTCGCCAAGGCCGACGCGCTGGCGGCGCTCGCGGCGGCGGGCGCTGCTGCCGACAGCCTGCAGGTCAGCACCGAGGTGCCGGAATGGTATCACCCCGGCCGCGCCGGCACCTTGCGCCTCGGGCCGAAAGTTCTCGGTTATTTCGGCGAGATCCATCCCGGCGTGCTGCGCGAGAT
>JASHUO010000175.1 GCA_030039975.1 Alphaproteobacteria bacterium | reverse complement strand
GAATTTGACATGACGACGCCGATCGAGCGTCACCTGTCGGCCCGCTTCGCGGCGTTGCGGCCGCATACGGCAGAGGGCGCCGCCGCGGTGCTGACCTTGCACGATCTCACCGCCGCGAAGCGCAGCGAGCGGTTGCGCGCCGATTTCGTCGCCAATGCCAGCCATGAGCTGCGCACGCCGCTCGCCTCGCTCATCGGCTTTATCGAGACGCTGCGCGGCCCGGCGCATGACGACGCCGCCGCGCGCGACCATTTCCTTGGCATCATGGCCGAGCAGTCGCAGCGCATGAAGCGGCTCGTCGACGATCTGCTGTCGCTGTCGCGCATCGAGATGAACGAGCACCGGCCGCCGACCGAGCGGGTCGATCTCGAGCGTGTGCTGCGCACCGTCGCCGACCTGCTGGAGCAGCGCTCGACCGCGCGCGACATGCGCATCAGCCTCGACCTGCCAGCGGCACCGGTCGAGGTGCTGGGCGATCCCGACGAGCTCGCCCAGGTGTTCCAGAACCTGCTCGACAACGCCATCAAATATGGCCGCCCGGGCACGCCGATCGAGGTGAGCGCCCGGCCCTCGCCGCGCATCCTGCCGGGCAGCCGGCCGGGCGAACGGCCGCCGGCCATCGCTGTCGCCGTGCATGATCACGGCGAGGGCATCCCGCGCGAGCACCTGCCGCGCTTGACTGAGCGCTTCTACCGGGTCGATGCCGCACGCTCGCGCGAGCTGGGCGGCACCGGGCTCGGCCTTGCCATCGTCAAGCACATCGTCAACCGCCACCGCGGCGCGCTCGATATCGAAAGCGAGCTGGGCGAAGGCTCGGTCTTTACGGTGCACCTGACCCTGGCGCCGAGCTGAGGGGTCCCCCCCCCGCAAACCCGCAGGAAGGCTGGAGTCCGGGAAGGACGTCATCCGGGGCGGCGGCGCCCTAAACCGAAATGTCATAAAACTGCAACCTAACTGACGTACTAACGCAACGAACACCCTGTAGCCAAAGGGGCAAGACCCGCTTTGGACCCCGATGACCGGGGCACGACACCTTCGTTCCAGAGCCCAGGAGAAAAACCCCCGTGCAGGCAGCCCAGAGGACGACGCCTTGGCTCGCCCGCCTTCCCCATTGCGGACAGGCGACTGTGGCTTCCCTTATTCCATTTTCGCCGCGAGCGACCGCATGGCCAGCACACTGACCGTCGCCTCGCCCCGGCGGACCGACCGCCAGCACCTCCAGGATGCCTTGTTCCGGGGCGCCACGCGCGCTTTCGCGATCGGCGTGCTGGTGCTCCTGGGCGGAATCGTCCTTTCGCTGGTTGTCGGTGCGACGGCTGCCTTCGGTACCTTCGGCTGGGGCTTCCTGACGAGCGTCGCCTGGAACCCGGTGAAGGACGATTTCGGTGCGCTGCCCGCGATTTACGGGACGCTGGTCACCTCGCTTATCGCCATGCTGATCGGCATTCCGCTGGCGATCGGCATCGCGGTTTTCCTGACCGAGCTCTGCCCGCCGCCGCTGCGTCGCCCGATCGGCACCCTGATCGAGCTGCTGGCCGCCATCCCGAGCATCATTTACGGCATCTGGGGCCTGTTCGTTCTGGCGCCCTTCCTGCAGCTGCACGTCCAGCCCTTCCTGATCGACACCTTGGGCGAGGTGCCGGTCATCGGGCCGCTCTTCGACGGCCCGCCCTTGGGCCTCGGCATCCTCACCGCCGGCATCATTCTCGGCGTCATGGTTTTGCCCTTCATCGCGGCGGTGACGCGGGACGTTTTCCTTACCGTGCCGTCGATGCTGCGCGAGAGCGCCTATGGCGTCGGCGCCACCACGTCCGAGGTGATCAGCCGCATCGTGCTGCCCTACACGCGCGCCGGCGTCATCGGCGCCATCATGCTGGGGCTCGGGCGCGCGCTCGGCGAGACCATGGCGGTCACCTTCGTCATCGGCAACGCGCATCACATCCGGGTATCACTGCTGGCGCCGGGCACCACCATCTCGGCAACGCTCGCCAACGAGTTCAGCGAAGCGGTGGGGCGCCTCTATCCCTCCTCGCTCTTCGCGCTGGGCGCCATCCTTTTCGTCATCACCTTCGTCGTCCTCGCGGCGGCCAAGCTGCTGCTGCTGCGTCTGGAAAAGCAGGGGACCCGATGATGGGCGCTGCCGCCCTCTACTATCGCCGCCGCGCCGTCAATGGCGTCTATCTCACGCTGTCGATCGCGGCGACCCTGATCGGCCTCCTCGTGCTCTTCCTCATCCTGTGGACACTGACGGCCAACGGGCTCGCCGCGCTGTCGACCAAACTCTTCACCGAGATGACGCCGCCGCCGGGCGCCCGTGGCGGGCTTGCCAATGCGATCTATGGCAGCGTCGTCATGACCGCGGTCGCGACCTTGGTCGGAACGCCGATCGGCGTGCTCACCGGCACCTATCTCGCCGAATTCGGTGCCGGCAGCCGCGTCGCGCCGGTGGTGCGCTTCGTCAACGACATCCTGCTGAGCGCGCCGTCGATCATCATCGGCCTCTTCGTCTATGAGCTGCTGGTGGTACCAATGGGGAAGTTCTCCGCCTGGGCCGGGTCGGCAGCGCTCGCCATCATCGTCATCCCCGTCGTCGTGCGCACCACCGAGGACATGCTGCGCCTCGTGCCTGGCAGCCTGCGCGAAGCGGCGATCGCGCTCGGCACGCCGCAATGGAAGGTCATCGTCATGGTGATCTATCGCGCGGCGGTGCAGGGCATGCTCACCGGCGTCATGCTGGCGGTGGCGCGGATCGCCGGCGAAACCGCGCCGCTGCTGTTCACGGCGCTCAACAACCAGTTCTGGTCCGTCAACATGGGCGCGCCGATGGCCAATTTGCCGGTGGTCATCTTCCAGTTCGCCCTGAGTCCCTATGCCGATTGGCAGACGCTCGCCTGGGGCGGCGCGCTGCTCATCACCGTCACCATCCTGCTGCTCAACATCCTCGCCCGCTTCCTTGCCAGCTGGAGCAATCGCACGCCATGAGCGCCGACATCACCATCACCGCCGAAACGCCGCGCGCCCCCACGCTCGGCCGGCCGATCGTGCGGCCGCAGGAACCCGCTGTCGTGGCGCAAACCTCGCCCAAGGTGGTCATCAAGGATGTGCGCTTCTATTACAAGGGCTACGAGGCGCTGAAGGGCATCAACCTGGCGCTGCAGGACAAGCGCGTCACCGCCTTCATCGGTCCGTCGGGCTGCGGCAAGTCGACCCTGCTGCGCGTGCTCAACCGCATCTACGAGCTTTATCCCGGGCAGCGCGCCACCGGCGAGGTGCTGGTGGACGGCCGCAACATCCTCGATTCCGGCCAGGATCTGAACCTGCTGCGCGCCAAGATCGGCATGGTGTTCCAGAAGCCGACGCCGTTTCCGATGTCGATCTACGACAACATCGCCTTCGGCATCCGTCTCTATGAGAGGCTGTCGGCGAGCGAGCTCGACGAACGCGTCGAGCACGCGCTGCGCCGTGCCGCGCTCTGGGACGAGGTCAAGGACAAGCTGCGCCAGAGCGGCCTCTCGCTCTCGGGCGGGCAACAGCAGCGCCTCTGCATCGCTCGCGCCGTCGCGGTGAAGCCGGAGATCCTGCTGCTGGACGAGCCGGCCTCGGCGCTCGACCCGATCTCGACCCAGCGCGTCGAGGAGCTGATCGCCGAGTTGAAATCGGACTACTGCATCGCCATCGTTACGCACAATATGCAGCAGGCCGCACGCAGCTCCGACTACACCGCCTTCATGTATCTGGGCGAGCTCGTCGAGTTCGGCGACACGGAAGCGATTTTCACCCATCCCCGGGAGAAGCGGACCGAGGACTACATCACCGGCCGCTTCGGCTGAAAAGGGTACTGGCGCCATGGCCTCTGAGCACATCATCAAGAGCTACGACGAAGAGCTGCAGCGGCTCGACAACACGATCACACAAATGGGCGGCCTCGCCGAAAGCCAGCTCGGCGCGGCGATCGAGGCGGTGGTGAAGCGCGACAGCGACGTCGCGACCCAGGTGATCGAGGGCGATGTCCAGGTCGACAATCTCGAGCGCGACATCGAAAGCCTGGTCGTCCGGCTGCTGGCGCTGCGCCAACCCATGGCACGCGACCTGCGGCAGAGCATCGCCGCGCTCAAGATCGCCAGCGACCTCGAGCGCATCGGCGACTACGCCGCCAACGTCGCCAAGCGCTCGATCGCGCTGAACCAGACGCCGCCGGTGCGGCCGGTCTACGCCGTGCCGCGCATGGGCCGCCTCTGCCAGGCGATGATCAAGGACATCCTCGACGCCTATGTCGAGCGCGATGCCGACAAGGCGCTGGCGGTCTGGCTGCGCGACGAAGAGCTCGACGAGATGTATACCAGCCTCTTTCGCGAGCTCCTGACCTATATGATCGAGGATCCGCGCAACATCACCGCCTGCACCCATCTGCTCTTCATCGCCAAGAATCTGGAGCGCATCGGCGACCACACCACCAACGTCGCCGAGACGCTTTATTTCCTCGTCCACGGCACGCCGCTCGCCCAGGCACGACCCAAAGGCGATCGCTCGAGCCTCGCCATTGTCCGCGGCGGACCGCCGCGCGGCGAGGTCGATGATGATGAGGAGACGGTCTGATGCGGCCGCTGGTCCTGGTCGTCGAAGACGAGCCGGCGCTGGTCACGCTGCTGCGCTACAACCTCGAGCGCGAGGGCTTCGCCGTCAACGAGGCGCATGACGGCGAGGAAGCGCTGTTGCAGCTGCGCGAGAGCAAGCCCGATGCGGTGCTGCTCGATTGGATGCTGCCGCGCATCTCCGGCCTCGAGATCTGCCGCCAGATCCGCCGCGCCCCCGCCTGGCGCGACCTGCCGGTGATCATGCTCACGGCGCGCGGCGAAGAGGGCGACCGCGTGCGCGGCCTCGACAGCGGCGCCGATGATTACGTGGTGAAGCCGTTCTCGCCGGGCGAGCTGATCGCGCGGCTGCGCGCCGTCATCCGCCGCGTGCGGCCGGTGACGACGGCGGAGACGCTGCGCTTCGGCGACATCGTCATGGATCTTTCCGCCCATCGCGTCTCGCGTGCCAATACGCCGGTCCATCTCGGGCCGACCGAATTCCGCCTGCTGCGCTTCTTCCTGGAGCGGCCGGGCCGCGTCTTCTCGCGCGAGCAGCTGCTCGACGGCGTCTGGGGGCGCGAAGCCGAGGTCGAGCTGCGCACCGTCGATGTTCACATCCGCCGCCTGCGCAAGGCGCTCAACGGCACCGCCAATGCCGACGTCATCCGCACCGTGCGCGCCGCCGGCTACGCGCTCGACGCGGGCGAAGGTTGATCCGCCTCGCGGCGAGGGCTAGCCTCGCCCTTTCATGGAGCCTGGCGCAACCCACATAAAAGTGCCCGTGGCGGCGGTGGTTGTCGCCGCTTGGCGCGCGGTGTTCGGCCGGCTTGGAATGGTGCTGGAGCTGGGCTGGCTGGCGCTGCTGCTCATGCTGGCGGCGCTGTTGCTGCCGGTTCTCGCCTTGCGTTATCTGGCGCCTGCAGATTTCGCGGCGGCGAACGGACCGGGCCTCGTGGCCGGCGAAGCGATCCTTGATGCCGCGGTGGCTCTCTTCGCGCTCAACGCCTTTGCCGTGCGTTGGCACCGGCTGATGCTGACCGGCAGCGGCCGGACCATGCCGCCGCGGCTGTTTGCCGGCGCCTGGCTGCGCTTCATCCTCTATTCGCTCGCCTTCTACGCCGCCGGTATCGGCTTCGCCGCGGCGGTCTGGTATTCCGGCATCGCCGCTCCCGACGCGACCGGCACGCTTGCGGCGAGCGCCAATGCCGCAGCGGCGGCCGTAGCTGCGGCACTCCTCCTCGCCATGGCACGGGCGGCGCTGCTCTTCCCGGCCGCGGCGCTGGGCATGCCGCTCGCCCTCGGCGCCGCATGGCGAGCGATGCGCGGCAATACCTGGCGGCTGCTCCTCGCCAGCGTCGCGGCGGCGCTGCCGATCGTGCTCGCGACCGGGGTCTTCTTGAGCCAGCTGCTTGCCGCCGCCCA